>DASVQQ010000038.1 GCA_036389035.1 Jatrophihabitans sp. | reverse complement strand
GCGACCCCACCCTGCTCATCACCGACACCGCCACCCGCGCCGCCCTCCAACCCGCGATCGCGGCACTGCCCCACCCGCTACCGGTCCTCGACCTGCACGCCGACGCCGCCACCTGGGCCGACGCGCCCACCACCGACCCGGACCCCGGCGACGTCGGCCTGAGCCGGCAGCACCTGGCCTATGTCATCTACACCTCCGGCTCCACCGGGCAGCCCAAGGCGGTACTGGTCGAGCACGGCCAGTTGGCCGCCATCGCCGCCGCCTGGGAGCGGTCACTGGAGCTGCGTCCGGGCCTGGCGCACCTGCAGATGGCCGGCTTCTCCTTCGACGTGTTCACCGCCGACGTGGTGCGCGCGCTGGGCTTCGGCGGCCGGCTGGTGCTCTGCCCGTCCGAGCTGCTGCTCGACGGCGCCGGGCTGTTCGACCTGATGCGGCGCAGCCGGATCGGCTTCGCCGACTTCGTCCCGGCGGTGTTGAACGGGCTGCTGGATCACTGGCAGGGCACCGGCGAAGACCTGCCGGAGCTGCGCACGGTGGTCTGCGGCTCCGACGTCTGGACGGCCGCCAGCGCGGCCCGGTTGCGCGAGCTGTGCGGCCCGCAGGTGCGGATCGTCCATGCCTACGGGGTCACCGAAGCCTGCGTCGACAGCACCCACTTCACCGTCCCGGCCGGCGGCCTGGAACGCCTGGACAGCCTGCCGATCGGCCGGCCGCTGCCCGGCGTGCGGATCCACCTGCTGGACGAGGCGGGCCAACCGGTGGCCGACGGCCTGGCCGGTGAGATCCACATCGGCGGCGCCGGCGTGGCCCGCGGCTACCTGAACCGGCCGGAGCTGACCGCCGAGCGCTTTCTGGCCAGCCCGTTCGACGAGGGCGAGCGGTTGTACCGGACCGGTGACCTGGGCCGGTGGCTGCCCAGCGGTGAGCTGGAATTCCTCGGCCGCGAGGACCATCAGGTCAAGGTCCGCGGCTTCCGGATCGAGCTGGGCGAGATCGAGGCCCGGCTGGCGGCCTGCCCCGGTGTGCGGGACGCGGTGGTGACGGCCCGCCAGCTGGCCGGCGATGACCGGCAACTGGTGGCCTACTACCGCACCGATGACAGCCAGCAGGTCAGCGCCGGCGCCGCCCGCCAGTGGCTGGCCCACACCCTGCCCGCGCACATGACGCCGGCTGCCTTCGTGCGACTGGCCGCCTGGCCGCTGACCCCCAACGGCAAGATCGACCGCGCCGCGCTGCCGGCGCCCGATGCCCAGGCCTACGGCCAGGACGAGTACGCCGAGCCGGCCGGGCCGCTGGAGAGCGAGCTGGCCGCGATCTTCGCCGAGCTGCTAAGCCCGCGGCGGATCGGCCGGCACGACGACTTCTTCGCCCTGGGCGGGCACTCGCTGCTGGCCACCCGGGTGGTGTCGAAGATCCGCGAGAGGCTGGACCGCGAGGTGCCGGCCACCGCGCTGTTCGCCGCGCCCACGGTGGCGGCGCTCGCCGAGTGGCTGACATCAGCCGAGCGGCTGACGCGGCGGCAGGGGCTGCCGGCCGGCCAGCAGGTACTGCCGCCGATCACCGGCGCCGACCGGACCAGGCCGCTGGATGCGTCCTTCGCCCAGCAGCGGCTGTGGTTCCTGGCGCAGCTGGAAGGCGGTAGCGAGGCCTACCACGTCGTCGAGGCGTTCAGCCTGGACGGCCCGCTGGACCGGGCGGCGCTGGCCGGCGCGCTGGACGCCCTGACCGCCCGGCACGAGGTGCTGCGCACCCGCCTGGTCAGCGTCGCGGGCGCGCTCACCCAACTGGTCGACCCGCCCAGCGTCGGGTTCCGGCTGCGAACCGAGGACCTGAGCGGGCAGGCCGACGCCGAGGCCGAGCTGGACCGGATCCGCCGCGCGGAGGCCGCCGCGCCGTTCGACCTGGCACATGGGCCGCTGGCGCGCGGCCGGCTGGTGGTGCTGGGTCCGGACCGGCACGTGCTGCTGCTCACCCTGCACCACGTGATGTCGGACGGCTGGTCGATGGACGTGCTGGCCCGCGAGCTCGGCGCGCTCTACACCGCGCTGCGCGACGGCCGGCCGGATCCGTTGCCGCCGTTGCCGGTGCAGTACGCCGACTACGCCGCCTGGCAGCGCGGGTGGCTCACCGGTGAGGTGCTGGCCGGCCAGTCAGAGTTCTGGAAGCAGGCCCTGGACGGCGCGCCGGCGCTGCTGGAACTTCCCACCGACGCGCCCCGGCCGGCCGAGCAGGACTACCGCGGTGACCAGCTGCGGGTGGAACTCGACGCCGAGCTGACCGCCGCGCTGCACGCGCTGAGCCGGCGGGCCGGCTGCACGCTGTTCATGACCGTGCTGGCCGGCCTGGCGCTGGTGCTCAGCCGGCTGTCCGGGCAGGACGAGGTGGTGATCGGCACGCCCACCGCCAACCGGCGCCTGACCGAGCTCGAAGGCCTGATCGGGTTCTTCGTCAACACCCTGCCGTTGCGGGTGGACCTGGCCGGTGACCCCACCGGCGCCGAGCTGCTGGAGCGGGTGCGCGCGGTGACGCTGGCGGCGCTGGAGCACCAGGACCTGCCGTTCGAGCAGTTGGTCGAGCTGGTCAACCCGACCCGCAGCCTGGCCCACGCCCCGGTGTTCCAGGTGCTGTTCGCCTGGCAGAACAACGAGAACGCCGAACTGGAGCTGCCCGGCGTCGAGGTGCGCGCGCTGGGGCCGGCAAGCTCGGTGGCCAAGTACGACCTGACCCTGTCCCTCGGTGAGTCCGACGGCCGGATCGTCGGCGTCCTCGAGTACGCCAGCGGGCTGTTCGGCGTGGAGTCGGCCGATCGGATCGCCGGTTACCTGCGGCACGCGCTCGCCCAGCTGGCCGAGCGGCCGGCCCAGCCCGCCGCGACACTGCCCCTGGTGGGCGCGACCGAACGGCTGCGACTGGTCCAGGACTGGAACCAGACCCGGCAGCCGGTCCGGAGCGGCATCGCCGAGCGGTTCGCCGCTCAGGTCGCCGCGCACCCCGACGCCATCGCCGTCGAATCCAGCACCGACCAGCTGACCTACGCCCAGCTCAACACCGCCGCCAACCAACTCGCCCACCACCTGCGCGCCCTCGGCGTCACCGCAGACACCCG
>DASVQQ010000037.1 GCA_036389035.1 Jatrophihabitans sp. | reverse complement strand
GGCAGCGCGACGCAACGGCCAGCCGTCCTCCACGACACAACGGGCCAGGCGCAGACGACCGAGTTCTGACAACGGGGCATTACGGTGGGACACGAAGACCTCCGGTGGTGTGCGTTCCTCGACAGCTCGCACTTCACTCGGTGGTCTTCGCCTTGTCAGCCAGCCACGCCGTCACCAACGTCTGTGGTCAGTACAGCTAGCGCTCGCCGCGGTGTCGGTCGCGCGGCTCGCTAGCGCTCGCCGCGGCGCGCGACGGGCAGGTCGGACTGGCCGACGTTCTTGTCCAGCCAGTCGATCAACGGCTGCATCGCCCGCCAGGCCTTGACCACCTCGGTCTTGGCGCGCGGGGTCTGCAGCCAGTCCGGGCAGCCGAACTCGCGGGTCGCCCAGATCGACTTGTGCCGCAGCAGTTCCTGGCGCGGGTGGTCCTTGGGGTAGCCGCTCGGGATCCGGCTCAGCTGCTCGCCCCGGATCTCCAGCTTGGCCTTCTCGGCGAGCTTGATCGACTGCTCCAGCACGTGGCCGGGCAGGTCCTCTGCGACCGCCCGGCGGTAGCGGGCCACCTGGTCCGAGGCAAGCTCGTAATAGCCGCCGCTGGCGTACAGGCCTGCCGCCGAGACCTGCAGGTAGCGCCGGGACTCGGCGAAGTAGACGCCCTGATGGGTCTTGTACGGCGTCTTGTCCTTGGCGAACCGGACGTCGCGGAACGGCCGGAAGAATTTGGCCGCGCCGAACTCCGTGGCCAGCTCGGCGGCCAGCTCCTGCAGCGGCGCCTTGACCTGCTCGTCGTAGATCTGGCGGTGCGCCGCCCAGAACGCCTTGGAGTTGTCCGCCTCGAGGTCTTCATAGAAGTCCAGCGCGGCAAAGGAGATCCCGGCGAAACTCATCGGGGCGTCTCTTCTGAGTCGGTGAGCGAGGTGTGCAGTCGCAGCTCGGTCACGATGCCGACGCCGGTGTCCAGGTCGCGCCGCAGGCCGTCGGCGTCCCAGCCGGCCGAGCGGTAGAACTGCAGCGAGGCGGTGTCGGCCACCGGCACCCAGGCCACCAGCCGGTTCGCGCCGGCCGCCCGCGCCAGGTCGGCGACCGCTGCCAGCAGCCGCGAGCCGTGCCCGCGCCGGCCCCACCGCGGCTCGACCAGCAGCATGCTGATCGCCGCGGTCGTGTCAGGCTCGGGGTCCTGCGGCTGGCGGTCGGCATCCGGCCCGAACGCGGAGAAGCCGACCCGGTGCTCGCCTTCCATCGCCACCAGGACGTGGTGGTTCAGCGTCGGCGGCGAGGTGACCGCGCCGTGCCAGCTGATCGCGATGTCGGCCTGGCTCAGGGACTGCAGGATCTCGGCGGGCAGCACTGTCTGATACGCCAGCCGCCACGTGTCGAGTTGGATCCGGGCCAGCTCGGTCACGTCGTTCACGGACGCCGGCCGGACGCTCACATCTGCCACAACAGACAGCCTAGGCGACCCGGCTGTGGCTGGTTGCCGTCGGCCGAGCCGCTGTCGTACCAGCATGGTCAAATGTGGCATGCCTTCAGCCGACCTGTCAGCCGCCGCAGCCCGCCGGATCGCCCTGGCGGCCCAGGGCTTCGGCCTGCCGAGGCCGGCCGGGCCGGTCACCGCCCGGCACATCCGCAAGGTGGTCGACACCATGGCGCTGCTGCAGCTGGACTCGGTCAATGTGCTGTCCCGCTCGCACTACCTGCCGGTGTTCGCGCGGCTCGGGTCCTACCCGCGCGAGATCCTGGACCGGTTGACCGGGCACACCGCCGGCCGGCTGCAGCGCGAGTACGTCGAGTACTGGGCGCACGAGGCGTCGCTGATCCCGCTGGAAACCCACCCGCTGCTGCGCTGGCGCATGGCCCAGGCCAGCCAGGAGTCCTGGGGCGGCATGCAGCGGATCGCCAGGGAGCAGCCGCAGCTGCTGGACGAGATCCGCCGGCTGGTCGCCGAGCGGGGGCCGATCCGCAGTGCCGACGTGACCCAGGAGCGGCGGCCGAAGAAGCCCGGTCAGATGTGGAACTGGGACGACGGCAAGACGGCGCTGGAATACCTGTTCTGGACCGGCGAGGTGGGCGCGGCCCGCCGGATCAACTTCGAACGGCAGTACGACCTGATCGAGCGGGTGCTGCCGGCGGGCATCCTCGACCAGCCGACCCTGGCCCGCGAAGATGCCCAGCGCGAGCTGGTCAGGATCGCCGCCCGGGCCTACGGGGTGGCCGCCGAGCCCGACCTGGGCGACTACTTCAGGCTGCCCCGGGCCGACTCGAAGCTGCGGGTCGCCGAACTCGTCGAGGCCGGTGAGCTGCTGCCGGTGACGGTCGCCGGCTGGAACGCTCCCGGCTACCTGTGGCCGGCGGCGCGGCGGCCCCGCGCAGTGCGGGCCAGGGCGCTGCTGAGCCCGTTCGACCCGCTGATCTGGTTCCGCGACCGCGCCAAGCGGCTGTTCGGCTTCCACTACCGCATCGAGATCTACACCCCGGCCGTGCAGCGCGTGTACGGCTACTACGTGCTGCCGTTCCTGCTCGGTGAGACGCTGGTCGGCCGGGTGGACCTGAAGGCCGACCGGCAGGCCGGCGTGCTCAGGGTCCAGTCGGCCTGGGGCGAGCCCGGTGTCGACCAGGACGAGGTGGCCTTCGAACTGGCCGCCGCGCTGGCCGAGCTGGCGGACTGGCTCGGGCTCGACGGCGTGCACGTCACCGGCCCCGGCGATCTGGCGCCGGCGCTGGCCGCGGCGCTGAGCAGCACGGTCAGCCAGCCTGCCTTGTGAGTAGGCAGAACTGATGGGACGGCAGCGGCCGAGCGTGGCAGCGAGAGGCAGGCGATGGCGGGCATCCCCGAGCTGGCGGGCTTTCCCGAGCTGCTGGACGACGCCCGGCTGCTGAGCGAAGCCGGCCGGCGCCAGCTTCTGGGCATCACCGGCCCGCCCGGAGCCGGCAAGTCCACGCTGGCGCGGCGGTTGGTCACCGCGCTCGGGCCCGAACGGGCCGTCCTGGTGGGCATGGACGGCTTTCACCTCGCCGACGCCGAGTTGCGCCGCACCGGGCTGCGGGCTCGCAAGGGTGCGCCGGACACCTTCGACCGGGCTGGTTACGCGTCCCTGCTGGGCCGGCTGTGCCGCGAGCCGGGCACTGTCTACGCGCCCGCCTTCGACCGCTCGATCGAAGATTCCATCGCCGCGGCGGTGCCGGTGCCGGCGCACGTGCCGCTGGTCGTCACCGAGGGCAACTACCTGCTGCTGTGGCCCGAGGTCCGCCCGTTGCTGGCTCAGATCTGGTACCTGGACCCGCCGGCCGAGGCCCGCCGGGCCGCTCTGATCGCTCGGCACGTGGCCTATGGCAAGACCCCGGAGCAGGCCGAGGATTGGGTGCTGAACTCCGACGAACGCAATGCCGGGTTGATCGCCGCCGGACGCGAGCGGGCCGACCGGGTGCTGGGCTGGACCGCTGACTGACGACCCACCCGCTGACCGATGACCCGGCTGCTGACGACCACCCCGTTGACCGATGACCCGGCCGCCGCCTGACACCCTGCCGCCTCAGGACCCGACCCACCCGGTATTGCCGCTCGATCCGAGGGCGTGGATGCGCACTCCGGCCGGTCCCAGCGGTAGCGTTGAAAGCATGTCTAGCAAGGATCGCGTCCCCCCGTTCGGCCGGTTGCTCACCGCCATGGTCACGCCGTTCACCGTCGCCGGTGAGCTTGATCTGCAGGCGGCGCGCGAGCTGGCCACCTACCTGGTGGACGAGCAGCGCAACGACGGCCTGGTGATCAACGGCACCACCGGTGAGGCGCCCACCACCTCAGATCGCGAGAAGGCCGAACTGGTGGCGGCCGTGGTCGACGCGGTCGGTGACCGGGCCGCCATCGTGGCCGGGGTCGGAACCTTCGACACGGTGCATTCGATCCAGCTCGCCGAGCAGGCCGCCAAGGCCGGCGCCGACGGCTTGCTGGTGGTGACCCCCTACTACTCGCGGCCCCCGCAGGCCGGCATGCTGCAGCACTTCCGCGCGGTCGCCGACGCCAGCGCGCTGCCGGTGATGGTCTATGACATCCCGGTCCGGACCGGGGTGCAGCTGCAGACCGAGACGCTGATCGAACTGGCCGGCCACGAGCAGATCGTGGCGGTCAAGGACGCCCGCGGCGAGCCGGCAGCCTCGGCCCGGGTGCTGGCCGAGACCGAGCTGGCCTACTACGCCGGCGATGACGCGATGCTGCTGCCGCTGCTCGCGGTGGGCGGGGCCGGCGTGGTCGGCACCTCCACCCACTTCTCCGGCGCCGTGACCAAGCAGGTGCTGGAGGCCTACGAGCGCGGTGACATCGCCGAGGCCTTGCGGCTGTACCGGCAGGTGCTGCCGATCTACACCGGCATCTTCCGCACCCAGGGCGTGATCCTGGTGAAGGCCGGCCTGGCGCTGTTGGGCCGGCCGGTGGGACCGGTCCGGCTGCCGATGGTCGATGCCACCGAGCACGAGCTGAGCCACCTGCGCCAGGACCTGGCCGCCGCCGGCCTGGGCGGCCCGGGTCTGGTCTAGCCACGCTGCTGGTCCGGCCTGGGCGGTCCAGGTCCGGTCTAGCCACGCTGCTGGCTTCGGTGTCGGTCCGCCCTCAACTTGCGGTTGAGCGTTACCGTTACCAGGTGGCAGCGACCCCCGGAACCAGGACCCGACAGCCGGCATCGAAGAAGGCGTCGGGACCCGGACGCGCCCGCAGCGGCGGCTCCGCGCCGGCCAGCCGGACCCGGTCGACCGGACGGGTGACCGCTCGCTCCAACCAGCGCAAGCCGTCCCGGCAACGACCGGCGCTGGCCGCTTTCGGCCGGCTGATCGCGCAGCTCTGGCGAGCCCTCGGCGTGGCCGCCGGCACGCTGGCCCGCGCGGTGGGACGCAACGCCGCCACCGCCCGTGAGCTCGACCCGGCGCACCGCCGCGACGGCGTCGGCCTGGCCGTCCTGGCACTGGGCCTGATCTCAGCCATCGCGGTGTGGTTCGCCGCGGCCGGCCCACTCGGCGAGGCGATCACCGGGCTGTTCCGGCTGCTGGTCGGCGACCTGGCGCTGCTGCTGCCACCGCTGCTGGTCATCTGGGCCGTGCACCTGCTGCGCCAGCAGCCCCAACCCGAGCGCCGTGGCCGGCTGCTGGTGGGCGGGCTGGCGATCGGCCTGACAGTCACCGGCATGCTGCACCTGTGGGCCGGCTCGCCGACGGACGAGACCGGCTGGTCGGCCGCCGGCGGGGTGACCGGGATGCTCGCCGGCCAGCTGGAGCGGGTGCTGCCGGCCGGCCTGGTCGTCCTGGTGCTCTTCCTGCTCGGCGCGTTCGGCGCGCTGGTGGTGACCGCCACCCCGCTGAACCAGTTGCCCGGCATGGTCCGCGAGCTGTTCACCCGTCCCGGCGACGACGAGACCGATTCGCCCACCGGCCGGTGGGGCCGGTCCGACGCGCCGGACACCGAAGCCGACCCGGACGCCGAGGCCGACCCGTTCCTCGAGGATCCCTTTCCGGCCGTGGACCCGGCCGCCGCCGGTGACCCGGCCGATCCCGCCGCCACGGCCCGCAAGCCGCGCAAGCCTCGGGTCGCCAAGCCCGCCGAGGTCGACGACCTGCCGCCGGTGACCCGGCCGACCCAGCTGGAGCTCAACGGCGGCGCTGCCTACACGCTGCCCTCGCCCGACATCCTCGGCGTCGGCTCCCAGCACCTGGCCCACACCCGGGCCAACGACGAGGTGATCGCTTCGCTGTCGCAGGTGTTCGAGGAGTTCAGCGTCGACTGCGCGGTCACCGGTTTCAGCCGGGGCCCCACGGTCACCCGGTACGAGGTCGAGCTGGGCCCGGGCGTCAAGGTCGAGCGGATCATCCAGCTGGCCCGCAACATCGCCTACGCCGTGAAGAGCCCCGACGTCCGGATCATCAGCCCGATCCCTGGCAAGTCCGCGGTCGGCGTGGAGATCCCGAACACCGATCCCGAGATCGTGATGCTGGGCGACGTGCTGCGCTCGAACGTGGCGCTGCGCGATCACCACCCGATGCTGGCCGCGCTCGGCAAGGACGTCGAGGGCGGCTTCGTGGTCGCCAACCTGGCCAAGATGCCGCACCTGCTGGTCGCCGGCGCGACCGGCGCGGGCAAGTCCTCGTGCATCAACTCCCTCATCCTGTCGGTGCTGACCAGGGCCACCCCGGACGAGGTCCGGATGGTGCTGATCGATCCGAAGCGGGTCGAGTTCGCCGCCTACCAGGGCATTCCGCACCTGGTGACGCCGGTGATCACCAATCCGAAGAAGGCCGCCGACGCCCTGGCCTGGGTGGTGCGGGAGATGGACCTGCGCTACGAGGACATGGAGGCCTCCGGCGTCCGGCACATCGATGACTTCAACCGCAAGGTGCGCCACGGCGAGCTGATCGCCCCGCCGGGCAGCGAGCGGGTCTACACGCCCTACCCCTACCTGCTGGTGATCGTCGACGAGCTGGCCGACCTGATGATGGTGGCCCCGCGCGACGTGGAGGACGCGGTGGTGCGGATCACCCAGCTGGCCCGGGCGGCCGGCATCCACCTGGTGATCGCGACCCAGCGGCCCTCGGTCGACGTGGTGACCGGTTTGATCAAGGCCAACGTGCCGTCCCGGCTGGGCTTCAAGACCTCGTCGGTGACCGACTCCCGGGTGATCCTGGACCAGCCGGGCGCTGAGAAGCTGCTCGGCAAGGGGGACGGGCTGTTCCTGCCGATGGGGGCCTCCAAGCCGGCCCGGATCCAGGGCGCCTACGTCACCGACTCCGAGATCAACGCGATCGTGGCGCACTGCAAGGCCCAGCTGCAGCCGAGCTACCGCGAGGACGTCACCGCCCCGGTGGCGGCCACGAAAGACATCGACTCCGATATCGGGGATGACCTCGACGTGTTCCTGCAGGCGGTGGAGCTGGTGGTCTCGACCCAGTTCGGCTCGACGTCGATGTTGCAGCGCAAGCTGCGGGTCGGGTTCGCCAAGGCGGGGCGGTTGATGGACCTGATGGAGTCCCGCGCGATCGTGGGTCCGTCCGAGGGGTCCAAGGCACGCGATGTGCTGGTCAAGCCCGATGAGCTGTCCGGTCTGATGTTCACCCTGCGCAACGGCGGCAGCGCCGAGGACCTGGTGGCTGACGACGAGGACGAGGACGAGCCGCCGCCGTTCTGACGGGGCCCTGGCAGCGCGCCGATCGTTGGCCTTGGGGCAGCCACGGCGACGGCGGGTCGCCCTGCTGGACGGCCAACGATGACCCCGCCCTCTACTCACAGTCCCAGGAGCAGCCGCCCCGGGACGGCAAACGGCCCTGACCGCGGGCTGCGGTCAGGGCCGAGAGGGCGAAGCGGGTTACTAGCCGCGGCCGGCGTGCCGGGCCAGATAGAACAGCCGGCGGAACGTCAGCCTGGCGCGCACGTTCGAGGCATGGCGGCCGGAGCCGACAGCTTCCCGGGCAGGCACCGTCCAGCTGGCAGCCCCAGGTCGGGTCAACTGAAATCCGGTCATTGAACAACACCTCCGTGGCGCACGGTATAGGTGTTACTCCGTGTGACTGGAGAGGCGCGCGGGACCGTCAACCTCAACATGAAGGTTTACCGGTTCGGGCAGCTCCGACCGGGCGGCCAGGGTGAGCAGCATCCGGGAGTTGCCCAGGGTGTTCGGCTTGACGAACTCCAGATCGAGGAACTCGGCGATGCCCTCGTCGTAGGACCGGCGCATCTGGGCGTACACCTCCGGCTCCACCGGGGTGTCATCGATCTCGACGAAGCCGTGCCGGGCGAAGAACCGGGTCTGGAAGGTCAGCGCGAACAGCCGGCGCAGACCCAGCTCCAGGGCGCCGCCGACCAGCTCGTCCAGCAGCAGGTCACCGATCCGGTTGCCGCGCCACTCCTGCGACACCGCTAGCGTCCGGATCTCGCCGAGGTCCTCCCACAGCACGTGCAACGCGCCGCAGCCGATCACCAGGCCGTCCAGCTCGGCCACCCGGAACTCCTGCACCGACTCGTACAGGGTCACCCTGTCCTTGGCCAGCAGCACCCGCTGGCCGGTGTAGGTGTCGATCAGGGCCTTGATCGCCGGAACGTCGCTGGTGCGGGCCCGCCGGATCAGAACCTGGTCAGCCGGATTCGCTGGGCTGATCGGGGGCATAGCGGCACGATACTCAACGCCGCGGTCGAACCGGCCTGAGCGGGCAGCGACGGCGCCGGCCACGGGTAGCCTGCTGAATGTGTCCGAACCGCTCACCGGAGTGCAAGCCAGCAGCGTCGCCATCCTCACGCTGGGCTGCGCCCGCAACGAGGTGGATTCGGAGGAGCTGGCGGGAACCCTGGCCGCCCGGGGCTGGCAGCTGGCCGATTCCGACAGTGCCGACGTGGTGGTGGTCAACACCTGCGGTTTCATCGACTCGGCCAAGAAGGACTCGATCGACACCCTGCTGGCCGCGGCCGACAGCGGCAAGAAGGTGGTCGCGGTCGGTTGCCTGGCCGAGCGCTACGGCGACCAGCTGGCCAGCGCCCTTCCCGAGGCCGACGCGATCCTGGGCTTCGACTCCTACGCCAGCATCGACGCCCGGCTCGATGACGTGCTGGCCGGGCGACCGATCGCCCCGCACACCCCGACCGACCGGCGGACCCTGCTGCCGATCAGCCCGGCGCAGCGCCCGTCGGCGGTTTCCGAGGTCTCCGTCCCGGGCCACCAGTGGGGGCCGACGGCAGCCCGGGCCCGGCTCGACGACGCCCCGGTGGCCTACCTCAAACTGGCCTCCGGCTGTGATCGCCGGTGCACCTTCTGCGCCATCCCGTCCTTCCGGGGCGCGTTCGTCTCCCGCGGTCCGACCGAGATCCTGGCCGAGGCCCGCTGGCTGGCCGGTCAGGGCGTCCGGGAGCTGGTGCTGGTCAGCGAGAACTCCACCTCTTACGGCAAGGACCTCGGCGACCTGCGGGCGCTGGAGGCGTTGCTGCCCGAGCTCGCCGCGATCGAGGGCATCGAGTGGGTCCGGGTCTCCTACCTGCAGCCGGCCGAGTTGCGCCCCTCGCTGCTGCGGGTGATCGCCAGCACGCCGGGCGTGCTGCCGTATTTCGACCTGTCCTTCCAGCACGCCGCCCCGCAGGTGCTGCGCCGGATGAAGCGGTTCGGCTCGACGGAGTCCTTCCTGGGGCTGCTTGCCCAGGCGCGGGAGCTGGCTCCGCAGGCCGGCGCCCGGAGCAATGTCATCGTCGGCTTTCCGGGTGAGACCGAGGGCGACCTGGCCGAGCTGGAGCGGTTTCTGACCCTGGCCCGGCTGGACGTGGTCGGGGTCTTCGGTTACTCCGACGAGGACGGCACCGAGGCCGAGCGCTACGAGGGCAAGCTGGATCCCGCGGTGATAGCCGGCCGGGTCGAGCGGGTCGCCACGCTGGTCAACGAGTTGATCGACCAGCGTGCCGAGGACCGGCTCGGTGAGAGCGTCGAGGTGCTGATCGAGGCGGCTGAGGACGGCGGGCTGACCGGCCGGGCCGCCCACCAGGCGCCCGAGACCGACGGTTGCGTGCGGCTCGACGGCGAGCTGGCCGGGTTGCGTCCCGGGCTGCTGGTGCGAGCCGTGGTGACCGGCAACGACGGCGCTGACCTGACCGCCGACGTGGTCCCCGGTTCAGCGCGATGAGCGGCATCGAGCCGCGCACCGACCCGCTCGCCGATCCGGTGACCACCGTGTCGGCGTGGAACATCGCCAACGCCCTGACCATGCTGCGGCTGGCGCTGGTGCCGTTCTTCGCCGCGGCGCTGTTTCACGGCAGCGGGCATTCGACCGGGTGGCGGGTGACGGCCTGGGTGATCTTCGCGGTGGCCAGCCTGACCGACCGGATCGACGGCGAGATCGCGCGCAAGCGTGGCCTGATCACCGAATTCGGCAAGCTGGCCGACCCGATCGCGGACAAGGCGCTGATCGGCACCGCGCTGGTCGGGCTGTCGATGCTGGGTGACCTGCACTGGGGGGTGACGGTGGTGATCCTGGTGCGCGAGGTCGGCGTGACGATGCTGAGGTTCTGGGTGATCCGGCACGGCGTGATGCCCGCCAGCCGCGGCGGCAAGGTCAAGACCCTGCTGCAAGGAGTGGCCATCGGGCTGCTGGTGCTGCCGCTGTCCGGCGCGCTGCACACCGCCGCCAGCCTCGTGATGGTGGCAGCGGTGGTGCTGACCGTGATCACCGGTCTGGATTACGTGGCGCGAGCGCTGCGGCTGCGCCGGGTGGTGCAGGCGTGAGCGGCCCCGAGCCGGCCGCTCCCAGCCCCGAGCTGGCCGCCCAGCTCGAGCAGCTGCACCGGGTGCTGGGTGAGCAGGAGCAGACGGTGGCGGTGGCGGAGTCGATGACCGGCGGCCTGCTGGCAGCGGCGCTGACCAGCACGGCCGGCGCCAGCGCCACCTTTCGCGGCGGCCTGGTCGTTTACGCCACCGACCTCAAGTCCCGGCTGGCCGGAGTCGGTGAGGACCTGCTCGCCGAGCACGGTCCGGTCGCCCCCCAGATTGCCCTGGAACTGGCGCGCGGGGTGCGCGGCCGGCTGTCGGCGAGCTGGGGCGTCGGGGTCACCGGGGTCGCCGGACCGCAGCCGCAGGACGGCAAGGCGGTCGGAACGGTGTTCCTCAGCGTCGTCGGCCCCGGCCCGGACGCTGGTCTCGAATCGGTATCGGAATTGAATCTCGCCGGAGACAGGAACACGATCCGGATGCAAACCGTTGAACAAGCAGTCGCACTTCTCGCCGGCGCGGTTAACCACCTGACCGGATCACCCTGACGAGCGGCTGTGAGAAGTTCGCTGTCAGCAAATTAGTTCGCGGGCTCGGCGCCGTTCCTGGTGACCGGACTAGCATTGGATTTCAGAAGATCGCCAATCGGCCGATGGTGCTTGCAGGGGCCGACGACGTGATCGGTGGACGAAGGGGGTATCGCGAGATGGCAGTTCTCCGCCATGTGGTCGGCGAGACCCTGCGTGCGGTCCGCCTGCGCCAGCGTCGCACCCTTCGCGAGGTGTCAGCCGCGGCGAGGGTCAGCCTGGGCTATCTGTCCGAGATCGAGCGCGGCCACAAGGAGCCGTCCTCGGAGTTGCTGGCCGCGATCTGTGAGGCACTCGACATCCCGCTGTCCGAGGTGTTCCTGCTGGTCTCGGACACCCTGCGCCGCCAGGAGACGATGGCCGAGCGGGCGATGGTGCTCGGTGCCCGGCGTGGCTCTCCGGTGCTGACTCCGGCGCCGCGTGGCGCTGAAGGGCCCCAGGTTCGATCACTGCCCCACGTGGCGGCCTGAGCCCGTCCTGCGGTCCTAAGTCTCATCCCGCAGTCGAGACAATGGGCGTGTCGGGCGTGCGGCTGGTCGGCGCGCGACGGTCAGCCGCCTAACTTCGGGGTATGAGCACGCACAGTTCCCCCCGCCGCCCTGACCCGCTGTCTGACTTCGTGCTTCGGCCCACCACTGCTGGCCCGGTGCCCGGAGCGCAGCCGCGATCCGGTTCGGCCGCCCTCGGTGGTTCGGCCGCTCTTGGTGGTTCGGCCGCTCTTGGTGGTTCGGCTGCTAACGGTTCGGCCGCGCTCGGTGGTTCGACTGCCAGCGGTTCGGCCGCTCGATCCGGATCAACCGCTCTCGGCGGTTCGACCGCCCCGTCCAGTGGCGCTGCCCCCCGACCGCAGGCCGCGCGTGCCGGCGCCCCGGATGGGTCGCGAGCTACGTCGAGGCCGGGCGCCTCTCCGGCTGCGACGGTGAATTCCCGGACGGCCGGCCCGATGGCCCGTAGCCGCGCCGCCATCCTGGACGGCGCCAGGGCTGCCGTCGAGGCCAATGGCACCAAGATCACGATGGCACAGGTGGCCGCCCGCGGTGGGGTGGCCAAGGCGACGCTGTACAACCACTTCCGGGCCCGCGAGGACGTGCTGGCGGCCCTGTTGCTGGACGAGATCGACCGGCTGGTGGCCACGGTCTCGCACCTGGAGCTGTCGCAGGCGCTGACTGTCGCGGCGGTGGCGGTGTCAGAGCACCCGCTGCTCGAGGCGCTGGGCGGTCAGGACACCACCACCCTGGCGGTGCTGGCCCGGGTGGACGTGCGCACCCCCGGTTGGGCCCGCGTCGGACACGCCGTCGAGCGGCTGCTGCGGCGATCGGGCCGGGCCGGCGCCCCGATGGTGCTGCGCTGGCTGTCCTCGTTCATCATCGCGCCGGCCGATGAGATCGACATCGCCGCCGATGTCGCGGTCCTGCTGTCCGGGTTGCCGCCGACCGGCTGAGGCGCGGGTCGCACGGGTGGGCGTCTCGCCAGCCCGGCTTGGACCACGCTGCCGGCCATGATGCAGACTGGGACGAGCACTGATATCTCCGACGGTTACCGGAAGGTCGTAGCAGCGATGGCGAACGGCATGGTCAAGGCCTGGCGTTACATCTCAGCCTGGTTCGGCGCCAAGGTGGACGAGAAGGCCGACCCGAAGATCCAGATCCAACAGGCGATCGAGGATGCTCAGCGCCAGCACGAAGGTCTGACGCGGCAGGCGGCGAGCGTCATCGGCAACCAGCATCAGCTGGAACTCAAGCTTGACCGGCAGCTGAGCCAGATCGAGGCGTTGCAGGCCCAGGCCCGGCAGGCGCTGGTGCTGGCCGATCAGGCACGCGCCGGCGGCGACGAGGCCAAGGCGGTCGACTTCGAGCAGACCGCGGCGATGCTGGCCAACCAGTTGGTGAGCGCCGAGGAGGCCGCGGCTGATCTGAAGGAGTTGCACGACCAGTCGATGGCTGCCGCCCAGCAGGCACGGCAGGCGGTGCAGGACAACGCGATGATGCTGCAGGAGAAGATGGCCCAGCGCACCAAGCTGCTCAGCCAGCTCGAGCAGGCCAAGATGCAGGAGCAGGTCTCGGCCTCGCTCAACCAGATGGGTGAGCTCGCGGCGCCCAAGAACACCCCGTCGCTGGAAGAGGTGCGCGACAAGATCGAGCGGCGCTACGCCAACGCGCTCGGGCAGGCCGACCTGGCTCAGAACTCGGTGCAGGGCCGGATGCTGGAGGTCCGCAAGGCGACCACCAACATGGCCGGTCAGGCCCGGCTGGCCGAGATCCGGGCCTCGCTGGGCTCCGGCACCGGTGGCACCGGAAGCGCCGCCCTGACCGACAGCGCGCCGCCGGCGCTGGAGAAGGCCCAGCCGCCGGTGACCACGGACCAGACCGTGACCGAGCGGGCCGAGACCGAGCGCTAGCCGCTCACCGCCTGGCAGGTCGGGCAGTAGTAGGTGATTCGTTCCATCGCCGGGTCTTCGCCCTGCTCGCAGCTGAGCACCACGGTGCCGCATCGCCGGCAGCCCTTGCCGGCGCGGCCGTAGACCCAGAACTGCTGTCCGGGCTGTCGCCAGCCGGTGGTGGTCCTGCTGTGGTCGCTGAGGTTGCCACGCAGCAGCCTGACCGAACTGTCCAGGACCGCGCCCAGCTCGGGCACCTCGGCCACCGGCAGGAACGGGCTGAGCCGGTTCAGGAAGAGCACTTCACTCTTGTAGACGTTGCCGATTCCCGCTGTCAGCCGCTGGTCGAGCAGCGCCTCACCGATCGGCCGCGCGGGAACGGCCGCGAACCGGCGCAGCGCTTCGGCGCGGTCGAATTCCGGTGCCAGCAGGTCCGGGCCGAGGTGGCCGACCACCTCGCTCTCCGCGTCGGTGGCCACCAGTTTCAGGTCATGAACCCGGAACCCGGCCGCCAGCCAGTCGGCGTTACCCACCAGCGCCCGGATCTCGTAGTCGCGCCCGCGCGGCCGGGACTGTGCCGGACCGATCCGCCAGCCGCCGTCCATTCGAAGATGGCTGTGCAGGCTCTGTCCGGTCGAGAACCGCATCAGGATGTGCTTGCCGCGCGGCACCACCTCGGTGAGGGTGGCGCCGGTCAGGTCGGCCAGAGCCAGAGCGGGCGTGCGAAGGTCGAACCGGGTCACGGTGCGTCCGGCCAGCGCGGTGTGCAGTCGCTGGCTGGCGATGTAGACGGTGTCGCCCTCGGGCACCTAGCTCACGCCCGCAGCCGCAGGCCGCGCGGCGAGGGCCGGAAGCCGGCCTGCTCCAGCGCGTGGCCCAGCGCCGAGGAGACGATCGGATCGCCATCGGCCGACTCGACATGCAGCTTGCCCAGCGCGCCGGCCCGGGCGCTGATGGCCAGCGCGGTGGCCGCGGCGTGCAGCCGGTCCTGCTCGGCCGTGAACGACAGCAGCGTCTTGCCGCCGCGCTCGACGTACAGCGCGCACTCACCGTCGACCAGAACCACCAGCGCGCCCGCCTTGCGGGCCGGCTGGTGCCCGCGCTTGCCCGCTTCGGGTTCGGGCAGGTGCACCCGGTCGGGCCAGTCCAAGGCTGCTCCGTAGGGGTTGGCGGGGTCGGTGGCGGCCAGCACCAGCGCCTCGGACGGGCCGGAGCTGCCCTGGTCCTGGGCGCTCATCAGGCTGCGCAGCCGGTCGATCGCGCCGGTCAGCCCGAACTGGGCGGCGCCCAGGCCCTCGACGAAGTAGCCGCGCCGGTACCGGCCGGCGTCCTCACCTTGCCGGAGCACCGGGTACACCGCGGAGAAGCCGCCGACCACGCCTTCGGCGGCCACCTCGCCCCGGGTCAGGATGCCGTAGCGGTCCAGCAGCACCTCGGTGCGCAGCAACGCCCGGTGGGCGTCGTCGGGGCTGCGCTCAGGCAGCCGGGACCAGCGCCCGGGTAGGGCGGCGGCGGGTTGCCGGCCGGCTCGGGCCGCCACCGCGGCAGCGCCGGTCAGGTTGAAACGGCCGTACCGGGCTCGTGGCGCTGTCGGGCGCCGGCCATGCGCGGTGCGCCCGCCCCCGAGCCGGGCTCGCACCGGCGCCAGGGTGTCGTTGGTGATGAGGCCGGCGAACGCCAGGTCCCAGATCGCCCGGGCGATGTCGGCCTCGGCCGGGTCGGTCATCTCGGCGCGCACCCGGTCGATGATGGCGCGCAGGAACAGCGCCTGCTCACCGTCCAGCGAGGCCAGGATCGCCTGGTGCACCGGGCTCAACTCGATCTCGGACACCGGCGCCAGCAACTCGGCCGCCGCCCCGGCCGGGACCAGGGTCAGCCAGCCGTCATTGCCGGCCAGCGCGCCGGCTCCGCACCACAGCACCTCACCGGAGCTGGTCAGCTCGTCCAGCAGCGCCGGGGAGTAGTCCGACACCCGGGCCGGCAGCACCAGGCTTTCCAGCGCGCTGGCCGGCACCGCGACGCCGGCCAGTTGCTCGATCACCCGGGCCAGGCCGTCGACGCCGCGGGCCCGCCTGGCGCCGCCGACGCCCTGCCACTCCGGCAGGAACCGGGCCAGCACGGCTTGCGGAGCGGGCTCCACCTCACGGCGCAGCGCGGCCAGGGACCGCCGTCGGATGGTGCGCAGCATGGTGGCGCCGCAGTACTCGCGTCCGACCCGGCCGGGCGTGAACTCACCGGCGACCACCTGCCCGGTGGCCACCAGCCGCTCGAGGCCGGCCTGCACCACCGCGACGCCCAGGCCCAGCCGGGCCGCCGGCTCGCCGACGGTGAACGGGCCGTGGGTCCGGGCGTACCTGGAGAGCAGGTCGCCCAGCGGATCGGCGACCAGTTCGGTGAAGGCCACCGGGATGCCGATCGGCAGCGCGACCCCGAGAGCGTCGCGGACCCGACCGGAGTCCTCGATGGTCAGCCAGCGCATCTCCCCGGCGATCCGCACCGTGATCGCCCGACGCGCTGACCGCAGCCGCTCCAGGTCATCGGCGGTCGAGCCCCGGGCGACGGCCTCGGCGGTGCTGAGGTCACCGACCTCGCGCAGCAGGTCATGGGTCTGGTCCGGCCCGCGGACCCGGCGCCCCTCGCTGAGCCGCTGGGCGTCGGCGATCGACTCGGCGATGGCGTTCTCGTCGAGCAGGTCCCGCAGGTCGGGCGAGCCCATCAACTCGGCCAGCATGGAGGTGTCCAGGGTCAGCGCCTGGGCGCGGCGCTCGGCCAGCGGCGCGTCGGTGTCGTAGAGGAACATGCCCACGTAGCTGAACAGCAGGGACTGCGAGAACGGCGACGGGCTGCCGGTCTCGACCTCGACCAGCCGGACCTGACGGGACTGGATCTGGCGCATCAGCTCGGTCAGGCCGGGCAGGTCATAGACGTCCTGCAGGCATTCGCGCATGGCTTCGAGCACCACCGGGAACTGGCCGTAGTCACGGGCCACCTGCATCAGGGCGTTGGCTCGCTGCCGCTGCTGCCAGAGCGGTGCGCGCCGGCGCGGGTCGCGCTTGGGAAGCAGCAGCGAACGAGCCGCGCACTCGCGGAACCGGGAGGCGAACAGCGCGGAATTGGTCACCTCGCCGGTCACCAGGCCGGCGATCTCGGCCGGGTCGAAGACGGTGATGTCAGCGCCCGGCGCCTCTGCCGTGGTGTCGGGCAACCTCAGCACGATGCCGTCGTCGGAGTGCATCGATTGCACGTCCAGGCCGTGCCGTTCGCGCAGCGCGGCCGAGATGGCCAGGGCCCAGGGCGCGTTCACCGGCGCGCCGAAGGGGGAGTGGATGACCAGCCGCCAGTCGCCGAGCTCGTCGCGGAATCGCTCCACCACGATCGTCCGGTCGGTGGGCAGGTGCCCGGTGGCCGCTCGCTGTTCGTTGAGGTAGCCGACCAGGTTGGCCGCCGCCCACTCGTCCAGCCCGGCCGCTCGGGCCCGCTGGATCGCATCGGGCTCGGCGGCGGCGCCGAGCTCGCGCACGAACGCCCCCAGCGCCCGGCCCAGTTCCACCGGCCGGCCCAGCGAGTCGCCTTTCCAGAACGGCATCTTGCCCGCCTGGCCGGGCGCCGGGCTGACCAGCACCCGGTCGTGGGTGATGTCCTCGATCCGCCAGGACGAGGAGCCGAGCAGGAACACCTCGCCGACCCGGGACTCGTAGACCATCTCCTCGTCGAGCTCGCCGACCCGGGACGCCCGCTCGGAGCCGGCCAGGAAGACGCCGAACATGCCGCGGTCGGGGATGGTGCCGCCGCTGGTCACGGCCAGCCGCTGGGCGCCGGGGCGGCCGGTGAGCTGGTCGGTGCCGCGGTCCCACACGAGGCGGGGACGCAGCTCGGCGAAGGCGGTCGACGGGTAGCGCCCGGACAGCATGTCGAGCACCGCGTGCAGGGCCGAGTCGGGCAGGGCGGCGAAGGCCGCCGACCGGCGGACCACCGCGGCGACCTCGTCGACGGTGCGCGGACCCTCGGAAACCATCGCGACGATCTGCTGGG
>DASVQQ010000036.1 GCA_036389035.1 Jatrophihabitans sp. | reverse complement strand
CTACGACCTCGCCGACCTCACGCTCCGCTACCTCAAGCGCGAGCTGCGTGCCGACGTCCCCGAGGACGAGGGGCAGCTCACCCTGGAGGCGGTGGGCGACCCGACGCCCGGTGAGACGACGATGCTGCAGGCCCGTGCCGTGCTCGACCTGGCCGCTGCTCTCGACGAGGAGCTCGCCGACCGGGGCGGCACCGCGCTGCTCACGGACGTGGAGCTCCCGTTGGTGCGGGTGCTGGCCGAGGTGGAGCAGACCGGCATCGCGGTGGACGTCGCGCGGCTGGAGGCGCTCGAGGCGCAGTTCGCCGACGGCGTCCGGAGCGCCGCGGAGGAGGCCTACGCGGTCATCGGCGCGGAGATCAACCTCGGCTCACCCAAACAGCTCCAGACGGTGCTGTTCGACGAGCTCGGGATGCCGAAGACCAAGCGCACCAAGACCGGCTACACCACCGACGCCGACGCGCTGGCCTGGTTGGCCGAGGCCAGTGACCACCCGCTGTTGCCCTACCTGCTGCGGCACCGCGAGGTCACCCGGCTGAAGTCGGTGATCGACTCGCTGCTGCCGATGGTGGACGAGCTGGGCCGGGTGCACACCACCTTCAATCAGACGATCGCCGCGACCGGGCGGCTGTCCAGCGTCGACCCGAACCTGCAGAACATCCCGGTGCGCACCGCCGAGGGCCGCCGGATCAGGCAGGCGTTCATCGTCGCCAGCCGTCCCGAAGGGGCGTTCGAGTCGCTGATGACGGCTGACTACAGCCAGATCGAAATGCGCATCATGGCCCACCTGTCCGAGGACGCCGGGCTGATCGAGGCCTTCACCTCCGGTGAGGACCTGCACACCTTCGTGGCCGCCCGGGCCTTCGACGTGCCGGCCGAGGCGGTCGACGCCGACCTGCGCCGCCGGGTGAAGGCGATGAGCTACGGCCTGGCCTACGGCCTGTCGGCCTACGGACTGGCACAACAGCTCAAGATCACCCCGGACGAGGCCAAGGGGCAGATGGAGGCCTACTTCGCGCGGTTCGGCGGCGTCCGGGACTACCTGTACTCGGTGGTCGAGGAGGCTCGCCGGACCGGTTACACCGAGACCATCATGGGTCGCCGGCGCTACCTTCCCGACCTGAACTCCGACAACCGGCAGCGCCGCGAGATGGCCGAGCGGATGGCGCTCAACGCCCCGATCCAGGGCAGCGCCGCCGACATCATCAAGGTGGCGATGCTGGGGGTGCAGCGCTCGCTGCGCGCGGCCGGGCTGGCCTCACGGCTGCTGCTGCAGGTGCACGACGAACTGGTCCTCGAGATCGGCGCCGGCGAGCGCGAGCAGGTCGAGGAGCTGGTGCGGGGCGAGATGGCGGCCGCGGTCCAGCTCACGGTGGAGCTCGACGTCAGCGTCGGCGTCGGTCCGAACTGGGACGCCGCCGCGCACTGAGCTGACACGCTTCGGCGGCTCAGTACGGGTCGGCCCGGTCGTGGTGCCCGACCAGCCGGGCCAGCGGGTACAGCCGCAGCCGAAGCAGCACCTTGACACCCACATTGCGCAGCCACCACGGCAGTTCCGCCAGGATGCGCAGCCGGTCAGCCGCCGACACCGGCGCGACCTCGAACCGCGCCAGCGAGCCGGTCCGGTCCAGGTAGCGCAGCCGCCGGCTGGGCAGCACATGCCGCAGCAGCCCGAGCGTGACGCCGATCGAGGAGTAGGCGTCATGAATGCAGACCCGGGCGCCGTCGGGCAGGAACTCACTCCAGCGCAGGTCATCCGACAGCGTCCAGTAGTCGTGCTTGCCGTCGATGTAGAGAAAGCCGATCGGCTCGGTCCAGGACCGCCGCAGCTGGGTGCTCTTGGCCTGGCGCAACTCGACCCGCCCGGCCAGGCCGGTCCGTTCCAGGTTCGCCTGGAACCGGTCCCGGGTAGCCAGGCCGCCGAACATCGCGCCGTCGACGAAGGGATCGATCGCGATCACCTTGGCCTGGGGCGCCGCCGCGGCAAGCACGACCGTGGACCGGCCCTGATGGCTGCCGATCTCCACGATCAGGTCACCGGCGGGCACTGGCCGGGCCTCGTCCCACAACGCGCGGGCCTGGGCCTGGGTCAGCCAGCCGCCGATCTCACGGACCTGGCCGAACACCGTCTCGAAGTCGGGCGTCGGCGTGGGGGACTGCTGTTCTGCGGGCACCGCTGGACAGTACGCCCGCGCCGGCCCGGATCGCGACGCCGGATCACGACGCCAGATCACGATGTAGCCACGCGCCGGCACCGCACGGGGTCGATAAGCCGGGTGGTGGTGTTGGATGTGCGGCATGCCCGTACCCCACTTCACCCGAGGCGGCGCGGTCGCAGCAACCGGCGCCGCCCTCGCGCTACTGTTGTCGGCCTGCGGCCAGGACTCGACCCCACTGTCGGACCGCCAGCAGGACGTGCGTTCGAGCGACACCAACGTCAAGATGACCGATTGCGCCTCGCAGTGCACCGGCGAGCTGGACGGCGCGAGGTACTCCATCAAGCTGCCGGTGCGATGGAACGGCACCTTGCTGCTGTACTCCCACGGCTACCGGTTCGCCGCGCCCGCCCCGCCCAGCTTCGACCCGGTCGACACCGACGCCCAGGTGAGCTCGACCGACACCGACGGCACCGGCTCCGACCCGTTGAGCGAGAGCCTGCTCGAGGCCGGCTACGCCCTGGCCGGCTCGTCCTACAAGTCCAACGGCTGGGCCGCCGCCGACGGCGTCAAGGCCGGTGAGGACCTGCGCGCCCAGTTCGTGAAGCTGGTCGGCACTCCGAAGCGGACCTACCTCTGGGGCGACTCGCTCGGCGGGCTGGTCACCCAGCTGCTCGCCGAGAAGCACCCGGAGTGGGTGGACGGGGCCGCGCCGATGTGCGGCGTGCTGGCCGGGCCGAACTACAACTTCGACGCCGCGCTGGACGTCGCCTTCGCGGTCAAGGCGCTGATCGACCCGCAGCTGAAGCTGACCGGCTACACCGACCAGCAGGACGCCAGCGCCAACTGGCAGCACGCCTCGGAGGCCGTGCAGAAGGCGGCCGCGGACGTGGCCGGCGGCGGCACCGCCAAGGTGATGTTCATCGCCTCGCTGGTGGACGCCCCCACGGCGACCACCACCTACGACGGTCACGACCTGCCCTCGCAGGTCAAGGCCCGGGTCGAGGCGCTGCTCACCGCGCTGGCCTTCGGCACCAGCGGCCGCTACGAGCTGGAGCAGCGGGTCGGCGGCAACCCCTCGAACAACACCGAAGCCGACTACCCGGGCCGGATCGACGACGCCGAAGCCAGCCTGATCGGCACGGTCGGCGGCAAGGTCGACACCCTGCAGCAGCAGCTGGAAGCCGCGCCGCGGATCACCGCCGACCCCACCGCCCGGTCGGCCTTCGACGAGCTCGGCGACCCCACCGGCAAGCTCACGGTGCCGACGGTCACCATGCACACCCAGCAGGACCCGCTGGTGCTGGTGCAGAACGAGACGGTCTTCGCGGCCCGGGCCCGCGCCGAGCAGCGCGGGGACAAGCTGGTGCAGTTCTACATCGCGCCGCCCAAGACCTACTCCGAGACCGAGAAGGCGCCCTACGGGGCGGGGCACTGCAGGTTCTCAGACGGTCAGCGGCTGGGCCTGGTCAACGTCCTGGACGGCTGGGTGCGGCGCTCCATCTACCCGAGCCCGGCCGGCTCGGCCGTCCTGATCGGTGAGGGCATCGACCCGGTCTACCAGCCTGGTCCCTGGCCGGGCGAGCAGTCCAGCTAGCCGGTCGCCCGGCTGCCGGCCCCTCGGGCCCGGTAGCCGGGCGCCAGCCGCAACAGCACCGCGGCAGCCGCGGTCAGCAGGTTGAGCCCGGCCATCAGCCCGATCACCAGCCGCACCGACGGTTCGGGGCCCAGGCTCAGGACCAGCACCGCCTCACCGACCACGGTGGCCCAGATCAGCGCCGTGACCGCCATGTTGCGGACCGCCAGCCCGGCGACCAGGGTGAACTGCAGGACGGCCAGGCAGCCGCCGAGCATCGCGAACAGCCAGGCGTCCTCGCGTAGCTGGGGATAGCGGCCGCCGCCGACCACGGCGGTCACCAGGGCGCTGAGCAGCCAGCTGCCGGCCACGATCGCCAGCCCCAGGCCGGCGATCCCGGCGACTGCCCGGGCGAAGACCCGGTGGTGGCGGTCCTCGTCGGTCAGGGTGGCGAACAGCACGCTGGCCACCGACTGCGGCAGCCACAGGCTGGCCTTGGTCAGCACCGAGCCGGCCGCGTAGACCGCGGCGGCCGAGGTGCTGAGCACGTGCCGGGCCAGCAGCACGTCGCTGACGCTGAGCAGCAGGAACACCCCGTAGGCGTGCGAGGCGTGCCCGGCCTCGGTCACCAGTGACAGCAGCGCCCGCCGGCTGCGGCGGCGCAGCTCGGGCAGCGCCAGGACGCAGCCGGCGGCCGGCACGCTCAGCCCGACCGCCAGGCAGGCGAGCGCGGTGGTGCTGGTGCCGCCCACGAACAGCCCGAGCAGGCCGGCGCCGGAGCGGCCGGCGGTGCCGGCGAAGGTCGCCACCGCCAGCCCGATCAGCCGCCGCTCGCCCTGCCAGACGCCCTGGCACAGCCCCTGCAGGGCGGTCCCTGGCATCGACAGCGCCACCAGCAGCGGGCCGGTCAGCCCGGGCAGGTGCAGAAAGGCCACCAGCGCCGGTGACAGCGCCGCGATCAGCAACGCCGCCGCCAGCCCGATCACCGCACCCGCTTCGAGCAGCCCATCCGCCGAGCCGGTGGCCACCCGCCGGGCGGCGACCGCCTGCAGCGCGAACGCGGGCACCGAGCCGATCAGCAGCACGTTGAGCAGGGTGACCAGCTCGGCGTAGTCCGCGGTGCCCAGCCGGCGGGCGGCGGCCAGCAGCAGCAGGTAGCTGAGCACGTTGCCCAGCCAGCCGGCCACCGTCACCCAGAGCAGGCCGCGGCCCATCGGCGCTGGCACGGCTGCCCCCGGCTGCGACGGCGGGACGGCGGCTGGGAGTGGATCAGCGCCGGTGGGCGGTGCCTGACCCGGCCGTGACCGGAATGGCAGTGCCCCCTTGACCAAGTCGCCCAGCCTCTCTGAGGTAACGGATACAGTCTGGAGTCGGCCCGCACGCAGGGCGTCAGCTGGGAATGAGCCTAACGACCCGGACGGCGAGAGGAGCGGTGCGTGCGTCCCCGGACCCGATCGGTGTTGCTGGCCGACTGCTGGGTGCTCGGGTTGAGCGTCCTGCTGCTGTGGCCGCAGCGGCTGGCCGGTTACGGCTTGGGCCACGACATGGTGTTCACCCCGCGCCAGCCGCTCACCGACCAGTCCCTGGGCCTAGGGTCGGTGGCGCCGCGGGCGGTGCCGCTGGACGCCGTGGTGGCCCTGGCCAGCCGGGTTCTCGACGGCGCGGTGCTGGGCCGGATCGCGCTGCTCGCGCCGTTGCTGATGGCCGGCTGGGGCTGCACCCGGCTGCTGCGGGCCGGCTCACGGCCCGGGTCGCCGGCCGGTTCGCTGGCCGGCTCGCTCGCGGTGGCCGGCTTCGCGGTCTGGAACCCGTTCGTCATCGAGCGGCTGGCGCTGGGGCAGTGGGCGCTGCTGTGGGCCTACGGGGCGCTGCCCTGGGTGATCCGGGCGGCCAGCCGGTTCAGCGCCGAGCCACCGCCAGGCCAGGCGCCATCCGCCGAGCCGCCGGGACCGGGCAGTCGCGGCACTGGTTGGCTGCACCCGACCGCTGTTCTGCTGTGCTGGCTGGCCTGTTGCGCGATCACCCCCACCGGCGCCCTGATCGGAGCCGGGGTGGCGGTGGTGGTGGCGGCCTCCCGGCAGTGGAAGCGGCTGGCGCCGGTGCTGGCGGTCGCGGTGCTGGTGCAGCTGCCCTGGTTGGCGCCGGCGCTCACCTCGGCGGCCGGCGTCACCAGCGACCCGGGAGGGGTGGCGGCCTTCGCGGCTCGCTCGGAACGTCTGGGCGGCGCCTGGGCGAGCCTGTTGGGGCTGGGCGGCATCTGGAGTGCCGACGTCACCCCGGCCAGCCGTGCGGGCCTGCTCGGCTATCTCAGCACCGTGGTGGTGCTGGCCGCGTTGCTGTTCGGCCTGCCCGCGTTGCGGGCCGGCCTGGCTGAGCGGTTGTGGCGGCGGCTGGTGCTGCTGGGCCTGGCCGGCCTGGTGCTGGCGGTCGCGGGCACGGTGCCGGGCCTGGCCGCCGTGCTGCGGTGGGCGGTGCGGGAGCTGCCCGGCGCCGGGCTGCTGCGCGACGGGCAGAAGTGGCTGATGCCGTTCGTGCTGCTGGCGGTGCTGAGCGTCGGGGCCGCGGCGCAGCGGCTCACCGACGGGCTGCGGGACCGGCTGGCCAGTCAGCTGCCGGGCTGGCCGGCGGTCCTGGCCGCGTTGGCGCTGCCGCTGGTGTTGCTGCCTGATGCCCCGGCCACCCTGAAGACGCCGCTGACTCCGGTGCGCTACCCGGCCGGGTGGCAGCAGGTCGCCGACCAGCTGCGGGGGACGTCGGCGGCGGTGCTGGTGTTGCCCTTCGGCTCGTACCGCAGCTTCGACTGGGCGCCGGGACGGACGGTGCTGGATCCGGCGCCCCGCTGGCTGCCTGCCGAGACGGTGGTCGATGACCGGCTGGCGGTGTCGGGCAGGGTGCTGGGCGGTGAGGACCCGGCTGCCGCGCGGGTGGCCGCGCTGCTGGAGTCCCGGCCCGCTCCGGCCGCGCTGGCGAGCGCGCTGGCCGGGCAGGGGATCGGCTGGGTCGTCCGGGAGACCGACACGCCCGGTCCGCCGGTTCCGGACCTGAGCCGGCTGCAGCCGGTGCTCACCGGCGGCGCGGTCGAGCTGTACCGGGTGCCCGGTCAGGTGACGGCGGCCCCGGCCGAGCCGGCCCGGCGTCGGCTGGTGCTGCTGCTGGATCTGCTGTGCGCCGCGGCCGTTCTGACGGCTATCGGTGTCAGGGTCGGATTCGCGGCACGGAGGTTGTTACACTCGCCGGTAACATCTAGCTCGGAGGATTCTTAGTGGGCAAGCTCATCTCAGGTGTCGTCGGCGGCGTCATCGGCGTGGTGCTCGCTGGAGGGGCCGTCTGGGGCGTGGTGTCGTCCACGACCGCAGCCCCGAAGGAGAATCCCGTCGACACGGTCGCGGTCATCCCGTACGGCAACCGCTGATCCCGCTGCTCCATCAGCAGGTGCTCGAAGGCTTCCGCTGAGCGCTGCCAGCCGAAGCTCTCAGCCCGGTTCCGGGCTTTCTTTCCCATCGCCAGCCGTGCCTCGCTGTCGGTCAACAGCGCCTGGCACTGGCTGACGAGCTCGTCGAGGTCGGCCACCAGGACGCCGGTCTCACCGTCGACGATCGACTCGGTCACCCCGCCGGCGAAGGAGTAAGCCAGGGCGGGCACCGACCGGGCGGCAGCCTCCATGATGGCGATGCCCCAGCCCTCCTTGATCGAGGGCACCAGCATCAGCCAGCTGGCGTCGAGCAGCGCATCGCGCTCGATGTCGCTGACGTGGCCGTGGAACGTCACCAGGTCGCTGACGCCCAGTTCCTCGGCCGCGGCGGCCAGTTCGGCCGACCACCAGCCCGAGCCGATCACGTCCAGCCGCAACTCCGGCATGCTCATCCGCAACCGGGCCATCAGCCGTAGCGCGTGCTCGAACTGCTTGTGCGGCACCAGGCGGCCGAGCACGCAGATCCGTGGGCTCGCCGAGCGCGGTCGCAGCCGGGACGGGTGCGGAACGTCGATCCCGTTGCAGACCACCGAGATCCGGTGAGCGGCGACGCCGAGCCCGACCAGGTCCTGCTTGCTGGACTGCGACACGGTGACGTAGGGGTGCCGCCGGTACAGCCGGGGGGCGAGCCAGGACTCCACCCACCAGCCGATCCGGCCGCGCAGGCCCGGATAGATGATCTGCCACTGCTCGCGGTGCACGTGGTGCACCAGCACGTGCAGGCGCCGGCGGCGAACCAGCGGGGCGGCGAACGGGATGCCGTTGTGGACGTCGACCACGATGTCGGCGCGCCGGCCGGCCGGGCTCAGCAGGTAGGCCAGCCCGCGCGGGTAGACGCTGAGCCAACCGCCCCGGCGGTGGAACCGGACGCCGTCGCGGACCTCGTCGCGGGGGGCATTGGGGTGTGCCGCGCAGAAGATGGTGACGTCGTGCCCCCGGCCGGCCAGCCAGCGGGCCATGTGCTCGACGTAGACCTCTGAGCCACCGCCGTCGGGATGGGCCGTGTCGCGCCACACCAGAAAGGTGATGCGCCGCGGCGTCATCGTCTGATCCATTGCTCCCCGACCGCTCAAACAGTTACTGGAGGGTAGCCCAACTCACTGCCGGTCACGACTTCCCTGGTGCGCGCACGGGGTCACGAGCCGTCGGCCGAGGCGTCGCGCAGCGGGGCCGGAGCAATTCCTGCGCCAATAAAGGTTTTATAACGACGAATTTGCTTATGTGTGGGATAGGTCAAGGGAATAGGGCCAATTTCAATTGAGGGGTGCGAATTCTCTTGCAAAAGGTTAAACTCAAGGAATACCTGAAAAGCCAAGGACTGCTTGTGTTGTTATACAAAGGAGATCTGATGCGTCCGCCATTATTCCGTGCCGCAACCGTGGCCGTGTGTGCTGTTGCTTTGAGTATTCCCG
Source organism: Jatrophihabitans sp. (assembly GCA_036389035.1). NCBI lineage: Bacteria > Bacillati > Actinomycetota > Actinomycetes > Jatrophihabitantales > Jatrophihabitantaceae > Jatrophihabitans > Jatrophihabitans sp. Next base: position 32,947 of record DASVQQ010000036.1, on the reverse strand, counting down.
CCGTGGCCATGTCTTCCGCGTCGGCCGCGCCCACCACTCAGGCCGCCGCCCCGGCCGCCCCGTCCGCAGTCGCCAACGAGGTGCTGGTCGGCTATGTCAGCGGTGCTGCCGCCACCGATCGGGCTCGGGCCCGTGACCGCGCCGCCGCCCGGCTGGCCGAGCGCGTGGTGCCCGGCGCCGGTTCTCGCGCCGAGGTGGAATTGCTGCGGTTGCCCTCGGGTGCTGACCGGTCCCGCGCCATTCAGGCGCTGAAGGCCGACCCCGCAGTGGCCTACGCCGAGCCGAACTGGATTTACACCCACGCAGCCACCAGCACCGATCCCTATTACACCGATGGCAGCCTGTGGGGCATGTACGGCCCGAGCACGACTCCGGCCAATGCCTACGGCAGTAATGCCGCCGCGGCCTGGGCAGCGGGCACCACTGGTTCAGCGAGTGTGTACATCGGCGTCATCGATGAGGGCATCCAGTACAACCACCCCGACCTCGCCGGTCAGGTGGGCAACCCGCTCGAGACCGCCAACGGCGCCGATGACGACGGCAACGGCTACGTCGACGACGTCTACGGCTGGGACTTCGACGGCAACAACAACTCCGTCTATGACGGCACCACGCTGGGCGTCGCGGACGACCACGGCACCCACGTCTCGGGCACCATCGGCGCCAAGGCCAACAACGGCGCCGGCGTGGTCGGCGTGAACTGGAACGTCAAGATGATCAGCGGCAAGTTCCTGGGCGCGGCCGGTGGCAACACCGCCAACGCGATCAAGGCGATCGACTACTTCACCGGCCTGAAGGCCCGCGGGGTCAACATCGTGGCGACCAACAACTCGTGGGGCGGCGGCGGCTACTCCCAGGCGCTCGGTGACGCGATCGGGCGGGCCAACAACGCCAACATCCTGTTCATCGCCGCGGCCGGTAACGGCGGCACCGACCAGGTCGGGGACAACAACGACACCACCCCGAGCTACCCGTCCTCCTACCCGCACGCCAACGTGGTCTCGGTAGCCGCCATCACCAAGACCGGCACCCGGGCCAGCTACTCCAACTACGGCCCGACCAGTGTCGACATCGGCGCGCCGGGCTCGGCGGTCTGGTCCACCACCGCCTACAACACCTACGGCTCCCTCAGCGGAACCTCGATGGCCACCCCGCACGTCACCGGAGCGGCCGCGCTCTACGCCTCGACCCACCCCGGGGCAACGGCCGCCGCGATCAAGAACGCCCTGCTCAGCAGCGCCGTTCCGACCGCATCGATGGCTGGCGTGACCACCACCGGTGGCCGGCTGGACGCCTTCGCGGCCCTGTCCCGGTAGGTCCGGCCAGCTCGTAGTCCGACAGTCCAACTCCATACCGAAGGGCACCGAGCCCGCGCCGAAGCTCCATCGCGGCGCGGGCTCGGTGCTGCCCGTGCCCGGATCGAGGAGCCGGTCGGGGTGGGTGGCGGTCGGAGTCCTGATTCCTGCCCAGCTGTCGCCTCGGGTTTCGTGCGGCCCTGATGCGGCGGGTACGGTTCGCCGGTGCGCGCACACCCTCGCAGCGGTCGCCGGGCGACCCTGCGCCGCTCGATCCGGCTGTTCCGGCTGTTCCTGGTCGAACAGACCCGGCCGGCGGACTTCTACTCGGCCCTGGCTGCCGACGCGGTCGAGCAGCTGGCTGAATGGGTCGCGCTGCCCGGGGCGCAGGTTCTCGATGTGGGCGGTGGACCCGGTTATTTCGGGCGGGCCTTCCAGCAGGCCGGGGCCAGCTATATCGGGGTCGAGCTCGACGTGAGCACCGACCTGCCGGCTGAGATCGTCGGGCTGTGCGCCTCCGGCGAGGCGTTGCCGATCCGCTCGCAGGCCGTTGACGTGGCCTACAGCTCCAACGTGGTGGAGCACCTCCGTAACCCGTGGGTGATGGCTGATGAGCTGCTGCGGGTCACCAAGCCGGGCGGCACGGTGTTCCTCTCCTTCACGCCCTGGTTCTCACCCTGGGGCGGGCACGAGACGGCGCCCTGGCACTTCCTGGGCGGCGGCTATGCCCGGCGGCGTTACGTCCGCAAGACCGGCCGTCAACCGAAGAACGTGTTCGGGCAGTCGCTGTTCGACTATCGGGTCAGCCAGGCACTCGCCTGGGCCCGCAACCACCCGGACGCCGAACTGGTGGCCGCCTTTCCTCGTTACCATCCGTGGTGGGCATGTTGGCTGGTCCGGGTTCCGGTCCTTCGAGAGGTGGCGCTCTGGAATCTCGCGATGGTGCTGCGTAAGCGATGACGACGACCGCGACGCAGGCCCGGATGGGAGACGCGGCCCCAGCCGAGCCCGACCGTAAAGCACTGCCACCGCTGGCGGTGCAGCGACTGCGCCTGATCATCCTCAGCTTCGGGCTGACCTTGCTGGTGTTCTCGCAGAGCGCCGGCCGGACGGCTCCGGACACCAAGCTGGATCTGGTGGTCGATCCGGTGCGGTTCCTGCGGCGGTCCATGACGCTCTGGGATCCGCTGGGAGCCGCCGGGCAACTGCAGAACCAGGCCTACGGCTACTTGTTTCCGATGGGGCCGTTCTTCGTGCTCGGCAAGCTCGCGGGCCTGCCGGCCTGGGTGGTGCAGCGCGGGTGGGAGTCCGCGCTGGTGGTCGCGGCCTTCCTGGGCATGGTGCGGCTGGCCAGGCTGCTGGGCGCCACCGGGTTCTGGCCGAAGGTCGCCGCCGGCCTGAGCTATGCCCTGGCGCCGAGGATGCTCAGCGAGCTGGGCTCGATCTCCTCCGAGCTGATGCCGATGGCGGCGCTGCCGTGGATCATGATTCCGCTGGTGATCGGCGCCGAGCGCGGTTCCACCCGCCGCGCCGGCGCGCTTGCCGGGCTGGCCCTGCTCTTCGCCGGCGGCGTCAACGCCGCGGCGACCCTGGCGGTGCTGCCGGCGCCCGCGCTGTGGCTGCTCACCCGCCAGCCTGGCCGCCGGCGCCGGGAGCTGATGCTGTGGTTCAGCCTGGCGGTGCTGCTGGCCAGCGCCTGGTGGATGCTGCCGCTGCTGCTGCTCGGCCGGTACAGCCCACCGTTCCTGGACTGGATCGAACCGAGCAGCGTCACCACCGGGATCACCAGCCTGATCGCGTCGCTGCGCGGGGCCGATCACTGGCAGGCCTACCTCGGACCCGGAATCTGGCCCGGCGGCTGGATCCTGGTCGCGGTTCCCGCGGTGATCCTGGGCACCACCGCGGTGGCGGCGGCGGGGCTGGTCGGGTTGAGCCACCGCGACAAGCCCAACCGGCTGTTCGCGATCAGCTGCCTGCTGCTGGGGCTGGCGCTGGTCACCATGGGGTACCTGGCGCCGGTCGGGCCGCCGGCCGGGGGCTGGTTGCGAACCCAGCTGGACGGGCCGCTCAACGCCTTTCGCAACGTCCACAAGTTCGACCCGCTCATCCGGCTGCCGCTGGCACTCGGCCTCGGGTGGCTGCTCAGCCGGCTGCGGCTGGCCGAGCGCTGGCACCCGCGCTGGTACGGCAAGGCCCTGGAGCTGCGCCCGCGGCTGATAGCAGCCGCGCTGGCTGTCACCATCGGCACGCTGGCGGCCGCTCCGGCGGTGGTCACCAGCGTCATCCCACAACCGCGGTCGGTGACCGAAGCCGACTGGTGGCGCCAGGCCGGCGCCTGGCTGGGCAGCAATTCCGGCGCCGGCCGGTCGCTGGTGGTCCCCGGCGCGTCCCGGCCGACCTACGTCTGGGGAGCCACCGTCGACGATGCGCTACAGCCGGTGGCCGCCGCGCCGTGGACGGTCCGGGACGGGATCCCGTTGACCCCGGCGGCTTACATCCGGCTGCTGGACGATCTGACGTTGCGGATCGCCTCGGGTCATCGCGATGACGCGCTGGCGCCGTTGCTGGCCCGCGCCGGCATCCGCTACCTGGTGGTGCGCAACGACCTGAACACCGCGGCGTCCGCAGCCACCAACCTGGCCTTCGTGCACGCGACGCTGCGGGCCACGCCAGGCTTCTCGGCGGTGACCTCGTTCGGCAGCATCCAGGAGTTCGCCCCGGACCGGAACCGGCTGGTCGATGTCGGCGCCACCGTCGTCCGGCCGGCGATCGAGATCTTCGGAGTGCCGGGATGGTCCGGCGCGGTGGGCCTGCTGCCCGCCTCGGGCACGGTGCTCGCCACCGGATCGGCAGACTCGCTCGGAGCGCTGGTCACTGCCGGGATCGACCCCGACACCCCGGTGCTGTTCGGTTCCGACGCCCGGGCCGCCGAGGGCGTCACCGTGGTCACCGACGGCATCCGGCGCCGGGAGGCGACGTTCGGCCAGCCCGGCGGCACCTCGGCGACCCTGACCGCCAACCAGCCGTACCGACAACCCCGGGCGGCTCAGGACTACCTGCCACCGTCGCCGGGGGTGCTCTCCACGGTCGCCTACGGCGGTGGTGTCACCGACGTCCAGGCGTCCTCGTCCGGGGCGGAGGCCGTCGCGCTGGTCAATCGCGGCGCCGGTTACGGGCCGTGGTCGGCGGTGGACGGTGATCCCGCGACGTCCTGGCGCAGCGGCACGCTCGCCGGCGTCAAGGGCGAGTGGCTGTCGGTGACCCTGGCGGTGCCGACCTTCCAACCCACGGTCGAGGTCGCCTTCGCCGACGCCCTCGGTGGATATCCGAACCGGGTCCGGATCACCACCGACTCGGGAACGCGGGACTCCGACGTCTCGCCCGGACCCTTTCCGCAGCAGCTGGCGCTGCCGCCCGGGCCGGCCCGGCAGCTGCGCCTCACCGTGCTGGACGCCTCACCCGGCACCACCTCGGTCGGCATCTCGACGTTCACGATCGCCGGACTCACCCCTACCCGAACGCTGGTGGTGCCGACCACCGGGGTGGCTCCGGACGCGCTGAGTTTCGCCACCGAGCTCGGCGGCCGATCCACCTGCCTGACCGTGGCGGGACGGGCCGCCTGCGATGCGACGTTCGCCAGCAGCGGTGAGAGCGACGGCATGATCGACCGGACCTTCACGATGCCGGCCGGCCAGCGCTACGGCATCACGGCCACCGTCACGCCTCGGCCCGGCGCGGCCCTGGACGAGCTGCTGGACGCCGGCGCCGCCATCACCGCGACGGCGTCCTCGGTCGACGACGCCGATCCCCGCGAGCGTCCCGGCGCGGCGGTGGACGGGGACCGGGCGACCAGTTGGGTGGCCGCACCCGGCGATCAGACACCGTCGCTGACCCTGGACCTCGGAAGCCGGCAATCGGTGTCCACCCTGCGGCTGCACCTGGACCGGGACACTCCGATGGCCCTGCCGCGGCAGGTCGCGGTGGCCGCGGGCGGGCGTAGCTGGACCTTCGAGGTGCCTGCCGGGGGGCTGCTGAGGCTGCCGGCGCCGGTACTCACCCGCACCCTGAGGATCACGGTGCTGAGCGCCGAGCTTCGCGCCACCACCAGCACCCGCTTCGGCGCGCCCCGGCTGCTGCCCGCGGGCATCACCGAGGTGGCCGTCAACGGGGTGGTCAACCGGCGGTCGGCCGGGCCGATCGAGTTCAGCTGCTCGTCCGGACTGGCCGTTCTGGTCGACGGCATCCCGCTGCCGATGCGGGCCGAGGCCACCCGCGAGCAGCTGCTGGCGGGTGAGCCGGTGAGGGCACGCACCTGTGATCAGGCGCCGACGACGCTGGCGGCAGGCGCCCACCGGCTCCGGTTGGCCGCGAGCCCGTCGGCCAGCCCGCTCACCCTGACCCTGCGGCGGCCCGGGCTGGAGCTGGCCGGCAGCGCCCCGGCCGGGACCGCCACACCGCTGAGCTGGCAGGCCACCAGCCGGACGGTCCGGGTCGAGACCACGGCCCCCGCGCTGCTGGTGGTCCGGGAGAACTTCAACGCCGGCTGGCAGGCCAGCCTGGACGGCCGCCGGCTCGCGGCGGTCCGGGTGGACGGCTGGCAGCAGGCCTGGCGGCTGCCGGCCGGCGCCAGCGGGGAGGTGTCGCTGCGCTATGCCCCGCAGACCGGTTTCCGGGCCGGCCTGCTGCTCGGGTTACTGGCGGTGGTGGGGCTGCTGGTGCTGGTGGGCACCGCTCGGCGACCCTCTGCCGCACCCCCGGTCGGCGAGCGGTCGATGCCGCCCCGTTGGGCCACGGCGCTGTGCGGAACGGCATCGTTCGTGCTGGCCGGGTTCGTCGGATTGGCAGTTGCCGCGGCAGCAATCGGCCTGGGATGGCTGGCCGTGCGGTGGCGAGGTGGCCTGCCGGCCTGGTCCCCGGCGGTGCTGATCCTGCTGGCGGGCTGCGCCGAAGCGATCCGGCCGAGCGGGGGGCCGCAGCCGCTGGCCGGCTCGGCCGGGGTTCAGGTGCTCTGCGTGATCGGCATCTGCTTGGCGGTGCTCGGCTCACCCACGTTGCGCCAGGTCGGCCGGGAGTACCGGCGAAGCAAAGGCCGCTCCAGCAGGTACCACGACAGCGTTGCCAGTACGGATGTCAAACCGACGGTGAGCACCAGGAGCTTCCAGAAATGACCCTGCCAGATCGGGATGTCCAGCGTCCGGTGCAGGAAGAGCAGCACCGGTAGGTGCCACAGGTACACGCCGTAGGAGATCTGGCCGAGGAACCGCGGCACCCGGCTGCTCAGCACCTGCCCGATCACCCCGCCGCTCCCCAGGGTCAGCGGCAGCAGCAGGAAGAACACCACAGCGGCCTGCAGCAGGTTCTTGGCCAGGTGCTCACCGGCGGTGGGCACCCTCAGGTCCAGGGGGCCCGCCAGCGGAAGGGTCAGGAACCAGTACAGCAGGATGGCCAGCAGCCAGCACAGCTCGGGAGATCCGGCCCACTGGCTCAGCACCTCCCGGGTCCGGCGCAGGGCGGTGCAGCCGGCCGGCGTGACCGACAGCGTGGCGAGCAGCATGCCGAGCGCGAACCAGTCGACGGTGCCGGGCAGCCACTTGGTCGCGACGAAGCCCAGGAATTCGACTTCGTACACACCCAGCTGCCAGGCCACGCTGGCCACCAGCAGCGCGCCGATCAGCAGGAACTGGCTGCGCAGGAGCTGCTCGGGGCTTCGGCGGCCACGCAGGGACAGCGCCAGCAGCGGAAGCGCCGCGTACAGCGACACCTCGGCGGCCAGGGTCCAGATGTGGGTCAGCGACGGATCGACGTCGTGACCGTTGTAGACCTGGGTCAGGGTGAGGTAGGAGAGCCAGTCGCCCAGGCTCGCGCGGTGGGTGCTGAGCAGGCCCAGCGTGATGACGGCTGTGACCCAGAAGGCCGGCAGCACTCGCAGCGCCCGCCGCCAGTAGAACCCCGCGGTCCGCGGCACCGGCAACCCGCGGAAAGCCCGCGCCACGAAGGGCCGGTAGAGCAGGAACCCCGACAGCATCAGAAAGATCGGCACCGCGGTGTCCAGCCGGGACAGCCAGGGCGCCTGCGGCCCGGTTCCGAAGGACCGGCCGGACTGGAAACCGACATGGGTGAAGATGACCGCGTAGCTGGCGATGGCCCGCATGCCGTCCAGCGCGTCGAAGTGCCGGGACAGGTCCGTGCCGGCGGTGTTCGGGGCGGTCATTTTTCTGCCAACGCGTACGGCACGCCCACCACTATGGCGCCGATGCAGACATTGGTGTCCAGGCCCTCGCTGCGCACCACCAGCGATTCCGCCGTCGTCAACGGCAGCCGCAGGTAGAGATAGGCCAACTGGAAGGGCAGTTCCCGGCGCGAGCCGCCTTCGGGCTCGACCGTCCTGCCGGTCTGGTCGCGGATCGCGAGGTAGAGCACCGAGGCCTTCTGTTGCAGGTAGCTGAGCTGGACGAAGTACTCGTTGGAGCCGAGCCTCTTGGACAGCGGGATGGTCCAACTGCCCTGGCCTTGCACCAGCCGGGTGCAGGAGCCCTTGTTCGGTCCGATCTGGGTGGCGACCGGAAACAGGCTGGCCGGCGCCAGGCTGCCGTCCGGCTTCACCAGCATCGGAGGGGTCTGCGCGTCCTGGAACCGGGCGGGTAGCTTGGCCAGCTTCAGCACGTCAGAGACGTGGTTGTGCTCGGAGAAGAAGGCCAGCACCCCGGGCGGCACCCTGCTGTCCCACAGGTTCACGCCAGGTCCGGCGGCGCGCACCGAACTTCTCAGCCTGTCGACGTAGGCCTCCGACGGGTTCTGCGCCCAGCGATCGGTGAAGGTGGCAGCGGACAGCCCGCTGGACACCAGGAACAGCGTGGCAAGCGCCGCTGGGACGACCCGCGGCCGCCATCTCAGCACGGCGGGGGTGTCGGGCAGTCCGCTGCTGGCGGCCCGGGCCGCCACCTGGGCCGCGGTGCTGGGCAGCAACGCCACCGCCGCTGCCACCGCCAGGGGAACCGCGACCGGAAAGGCGTAGTTGAACGAGCGGGGGCTCAGGTCGCCGAACACCTGGAACCGGCCCAGGGCCACCACCAGGGTGCTGATGAGAAAGGTCAGGACTGGCAGCGACCAGGCCAGCACGCTGCGGGCGCCGGATCGACGCCAGGCCACCAGCACGGCGGCCACGATGCAGGCCTGCCCGAGCAGCACCGCGGCCAGCGGTGGATCGGCGATCGGGAAGTACACCTCGCCCCGGTGGAACCACCGCCAGGGACCGCCCAGCAGGGCCGGGCCGAGCGCGTCCAGCCAGCCCACCCGCAGCACGTGCAGGGCTGAGCCGAAGTCGAGCCGGTGAGCCGCGCCGCCGTACGGGCCGGTCACGAAGTACCCCAGCCAGCCGGCCAGGGCGGCAGCGAGCACCAGCCAGCCCGGCCAGCGCCGCAGGCCGGCCCGCAGGCGTTGCCCGGCGGTGCCCTCGTGCAGGAATCCCAGGGACAGGATCGGCAGCAGCAGCGCGGTGATCCCCGAGAGTTCCCAGAACGACAGGGCGCCGAGCAGCGCGGCCGCGGTCCCCACTGCCAGCCGGAGCCGTCCGGTCACGGTGTAACGGATGTGCAGGTCGATGGCCAGGATCACCAGCAGTTGCGAGCACAGCAGGTCGACCGCGGTGGTCAGCCAGAGCGAGCCGGGCAGCAGCAGGGTGCCGAAGGCGTACCAGCCGGTCAGCAGCAGCACGCCCGGCCGGCGACCGGCCAGCAGCACCAGTAGCCGGTAGAGCAGGACGGTCGCCACCGCTTGCAAAGCCATCCGGGCGATGATCGTGATGTCGTAGTTCAGCCCGGTCGCGCGGTTCATCAGCCAGAACAGCAACCGCAGGCCGGGGACGAAGTGGTCGTTCACCGGAGCCGACAGGTAGGCCCAGTTCAGGCTCTCACCGGTGGCGGCGCCCAGGTAACTCAGGTCATCGCCGTAGAACCAGCCGCGGCTGGCCAAGTAGCCGAACCAGCCGGCCTGGACGAGCACGATCAGGCCGATGACCGTCGGATACCCGATCGAGCGCTGCGGCGCGTCGCTCTCAGCGGTGGGGAGTGGAGCCGTCGTGCTCATGCGCTCCTCTGCCGCTTCGGATGCCGAGGCCGCCGGATGGCCTCGCCGCTGAATGTAATGCCGGCCGGATGCTATGCCGGCTGGATGCTATGCCGGGCGGCCCGGCAGGCGCACCGCCGACGTTGCGCGATTGTTTCCACCCAGATGCTACGGACTCGCCCTACTCGCTGGTAGCGTCGGCCAATCGTCGGCACACCCGTAGGGGGAAAACAGCTGTGCGCAAGATCCTCACTGCCGTACTGATCGGGCTCGGCGTCTTCAGCTTGGTGCTCGCGGGATTGTTGCGCTTCTACGCCCCCTCGCAGGTGGAGAAGGCTCCGCTGGACCTCAAGGTGCCGCAGCAGACCGCGACCGGCCCGGCCAAGGTGTACAACGTCGGCACCGGAAAGCTCGAGGACGTCGAGCTGATGGCCACCCGCCAGGTGGTGGCCGACTCCGCGGCCTCGGACTCCAAGGTCGTGGTGAACCAGGTGACGCTCTGCATCATCAAGGTGATCGACGACCCGCCCTACTGCGGCACCGACCCGGCGGACAAGCGGATCGTCCGGGTCATCGTCGACCGCGCGCCGGCCGACCGCAAGACCGGCATGGCGGTCAACGACCCCAAGTACGGCGAGAACATCGACGGCGCGCCCGTCAAGCACGTCGGCCTGACCTACAAGTTCCCCTTCCACGCCAAGAAGACCACGTACAAGCTCTTCGACGTCAACTCCAAGCAGGCCGCGGACGCGCGCTTCATCGGCACCGACAAGGTCAAGGGGCTGGACACCTACAAGTACGAGGCAGTCCTCAAGGACATCCCGCTCGAACTCGGCGGCGGCATCCCCGGCATCTACTCTGACACCCGGGTGCTCTGGGTCGAGCCCAGGACCGGCGCCATCGTCAAGGGCACCCAGCACCAGGTGCGCACCACGACCACCGGGACCACGGTGCTCGAGGCCGACCTGGTGTTCACCGACGCCACCATCGACAACCAGTCCAAGCTGGCCAAGGACGGGTTGAACAGCCTCCGGCTGCTCGGCGTGATCCTGCCGCTGGTGCTGCTGCTGGTGGCGCTGCTGGCCTTCGCCGGGGCGTTCCTGCTGCACCGGCGCTCCTCGGAGCCTGGCCCGCCCAGCCGGGCCGACACCGAGCCGCAGCCGGCCGGGCGGCTGTAAGGCTCAGCCGCTGTAGGGGTCGGCAGGGCTCAGCCGCTGCCGGATTCGGGCGGCGAGCTGGGCTCAGCCGGCCAGCTGGGTCACGAAGATCGCCGTGCCGGGCAGCAACCGCCCGCGCAGCGGCGACCACTGACCCCACTCACGCTCCAGGTCCTCAGGCCATTCCGGCTCGATCAGGTCCAGCAGCGCGAAGCCGGCGCCGACCAGCTCGCGGACCCGGTCACCCAGCGTCCGGTGCTGCTCGACGTAGGTCGCCCGGCCGGCCGCGTCGAACTCCACGTACGGGCTGCGGTCGAAGTAGGACATCGTCGCGGTCAGCCCGTCGGGGCCGGGGGAGTCCGGAAAGGCCCACCGGATCGGGTGGCTGACAGCGAACACCCACCGCCCGCCCGGGCGCAGCACCCGGGCCACCTCGGCCATCACGGCAGCGGAGTCGGCGACGAACGGGATCGCGCCGAACGCGCTGAACGCCAGGTCGAACGAGCCGGCCAGGAACGGCATCCGCTGGGCGTCGGCCTGCACCAGCGGCACCGCCGTGCCGGTCTCGGCGGCGGCCCTGACCGCGTGCCGCAGCATCCCGGCCGAGACGTCGAAGGCCACCGGACGCGCTCCCTGGCCGGCCAGCCAGCGCGAGCACATCGCCGAACCGGCGCCTACCTCCAGAACGCGGTACCCGGCCAGCGAGCCGGGCGGGCCGAGCAGCCGGGCCTGCTCCTCGCGCAGCCCCTCCGGGCCCCAGACGAAGTCCGCGGCGCCCAGGAAGCTGCCGTGCTCGGCGTGGTAGTCATCGGCGTCGGCGTCCCACCAGCGCCGGTTGGCCCGGGCCGACTCGTCGGCCTCGACTGCCCGGCGGGCGACGCCGACCGTGCCCAGCTGTGTCTCGGTGCCCATGGCAGAAATCTAAACCGTGCATGATAGTCAGCGATTTCCGCACGGACAGGGCTCTGGAGTAGGCTTGGCGCCTGCGGAACAGGTCTGTGGCCTCGACATGGAGTAGGCCACTCGTCCACCCTTTCTTGCCGGCAGCGAAAGCCGCCGGCAAGAGATCTGGGACGAACCGGATTGGTCCCGCAGCCGCTCTAGAAACTGTCAGGACCAACCCACTACATGACGTCCACAATCGATCCGACTCGCACCACCCCGCAGGTTGCAGTGAACGACATCGGCTCCGCCGAAGACTTCATGGCGGCAATCGATCTCACCATCAAGTACTTCAACGACGGAGACATCGTCGAAGGCACCATCGTCAAGGTCGACCGTGACGAGGTCCTGCTCGACATCGGCTACAAGACCGAAGGCGTCATCCCGTCCCGTGAGCTGTCCATCAAGCACGATGTCGACCCGTCCGAGGTCGTTTCCGTGGGCGATGAGATCGAGGCCCTGGTCCTGCAGAAAGAGGACAAGGAAGGCCGGCTGATCCTGTCCAAGAAGCGCGCGCAGTACGAGCGCGCCTGGGGCACGATCGAGCAGAAGAAGGACAACGACGAGGTCGTCGAGGGCACCGTCATCGAGGTCGTCAAGGGTGGTCTGATCATCGACATCGGCCTGCGCGGCTTCCTGCCCGCCTCGCTGGTGGAGATGCGCCGGGTCCGCGACCTGCAGCCCTACGTGGGCAAGGTGCTCGAGGCCAAGATCATCGAGCTGGACAAGAACCGCAACAACGTGGTGCTCTCGCGCCGCGCCTGGCTGGAGCAGACCCAGTCCGAGGTCCGCAGCGACTTCCTGAACAAGCTGGCCAAGGGCCAGGTGCGCACCGGCGTGGTGTCCTCGATCGTCAACTTCGGCGCGTTCGTCGACCTTGGCGGCGTGGACGGCCTGGTGCACGTCTCCGAGCTGTCCTGGAAGCACATCGACCACCCGTCCGAGGTGGTCGAGGTGGGCCAGGAGGTCACCGTCGAGGTGCTCGACATCGACCTGGACCGCGAGCGGGTCTCGCTGTCGCTCAAGGCGACCCAGGAAGACCCGTGGCGGCAGTTCGCGCGCACCCACGCCATCGGCCAGGTCGTGCCCGGCAAGGTCACCAAGCTGGTTCCGTTCGGCGCGTTCGTGCGGGTGCAGGACGGCATCGAAGGCCTGGTGCACATCTCCGAGCTGGCCGAGCGCCACGTCGAGATCCCCGAGCAGGTCGTCATCGTCGGCGACGAGCTGCTGGTGAAGGTCATCGACATCGACCTGGAGCGCCGGCGGATCTCGCTGTCGCTCAAGCAGGCCAACGAGGGCGCGCTGGCCGAGGAGAACTTCGACCCGTCGCAGTACGGCATGGAAGCCCAGTACAACGAGAAGGGCGAGTACATCTACCCCGAGGGCTTCGACTCCGAGACCCAGGAGTGGCTGCCGGGCTACGAGGACCAGCGCGAGGCGTGGGAGAAGCGGTACGCCGCGGCCCGCGAGCGGTTCGAGGCGCACAAGAAGCAGCTCGAGGGTGCTCAGAAGGCGGACGCGGACGCCGCGACCGAGACCGGCGAGGCCACCTCGTACTCCTCCGAGGCTCCGGAGGAGACCAGCGGCACGCTGGCCTCGGACGAGGCCCTGGCGGCGCTGCGCGAGAAGCTGGCCGGCCGCTGAGCCCACTGTGACAGGCCGGCGTCGCTGAAGATCGGCGGAGACCGGCGCTGACAGCACCACACACCAAGCCCGGGAGGTTCGCCTCCCGGGCTTGGTGGTTTCCGGCGGTTACCGTTAGAGGTGTGGCAAGCAGATCCGCACCCGGTGTTTCCCGTGCCCGCCGCGCCCGCCGCGTTTCCCGCGGCACCCGCGCTCGCGGTGCGGTGGCGGTCCTGACGGGCGTGCTGCTGCTGGCCGGCTGCACCCAGGCGGAGGCTCCCGGCGGCGACGCTTCCAGCAGCGCGGCGGCGTCGACGAGCGCGTCCTCCAAGCCCGCGTCCTCGTCGAAGCCGGCGAGGCCCGCGCCCACCGCGACGGGCGAGCCCTCGCTCGGCGGCCGGTGCGAGGACCTGCTGCCGGTCGGCGCCGTCAACATCGCGCTGCGCCGAACCGTGATCGGGCGGACCGCCTTCGTCCTCGGGGTGGCCGAGCCCGACATCGGCCGGCTGACCTACCTCAACTGCCGCTACGGCCTGAGCGCCCCGGTGAAGGGCAAGCCGACGCCGGCGCCGCAGGTCGAGATCGGCGTCAGCCTGTACAGCTCGGCGGCCCAGGCCGCCCGGCGGATCCAGGCCACCGTCGAGCACTACCGGTTCAACGGGGCCGGTGACCGGCCGGCCCGGGTCGGATCGCTGCAGGGCGTCATGCTGAGCGGCTACGGCCAGCCGACGCTGGTGGTGGCCGACGGGCCCAGGACGGTCGCGGTCACGGTCACGCCGAAACTGCTGACGCCCGGCTCGACCGGCGAACTGGCCTCGCTGGCCAAGGCGGTGCTGGACGCGACCGCGGGCTACACCGGCGTCGGCCCGGCGCGCAGCGCCTCGCCGAGCAGCACCGGCTGAGCTGGTCCGCGGTGCTCAGGGTCGGGTTGACCGGCGGGATCGGCAGCGGCAAGAGCACCGTCGCGGCCCGGCTGGCGCAGCTCGGCGCGGTGGTGATCGACTCCGATCAGCTGGCCCGCGAGGTGGTCGCGATGGGCAGTCCCGGCCTGGCGCGGGTGGTGGAGCGGTTCGGTGAGGGCGTGCTGGCCCCGGACGGCAGCCTGGACCGCCCCCGGCTCGGCCGGCTGGTGTTCAGCGACCCGGCGGCGCTGGCCGACCTCAACGCGATCACGCACCCGCTGATCCGGGCCCGCAGTGCGGAGCTGAGCTCGGCTGCCGCCGCCGGCGGGGCCGCCGCGGTGGTGCACGACATCCCGCTGCTGGTCGAGAACAAGCTGGCGGCCGGCTTCGACAAGGTCATCGTCGTCGAGGCGCCCCTGGAGCTGCGGCTGAGCCGGCTGGCCGGCCGTGGCCTGGACGCCGAGACCGCCCGGGCCCGTATCGCGGCGCAGGCAACGGATGAGCAGCGCCGGGAGGTGGCCGACATAGTGCTGGACAACTCGGGCTCGGTCGCCGAGCTGGTGGCGCAGGTCGACGCGGCCTGGGCGAACCTGGTCGGCGGGACGTCCGGGCAGGCTTGACGCCTCGCGGCCCCGGTTTGGAGCGGCTCGCCGCCATCGGCTAAAGTTTCGCACGGTGCCGGTGCTGGCAGCCTTGGGTGAACCGGGGCCGAACATCGGGTCGACACCATGCGGACGTAGCGCAGCTGGTAGCGCACAACCTTGCCAAGGTTGGGGTCGCGGGTTCGAATCCCGTCGTCCGCTCGGTGGACGCCATAGGCGTTCCCCAGGCCGGGCAGCCGGTCCCTGGTGGAGTGGCCGAGAGGCGAGGCAACGGCCTGCAAAGCCGTGTACACGGGTTCAAATCCCGTCTCCACCTCGTAGCCGACTACTCGCGGTTCGCCGCGCGTGGTTGGAGTACGGGCGATTAGCTCAGTGGGAGAGCACTACCTTGACACGGTAGGGGTCACTGGTTCAATCCCAGTATCGCCCACCAAGTTACAGGCCCCGGACTCCGGGGCCTGTGGCGTTTCAAGAGACTCGCTCGGGAGTGGTAGGACCGGGGCGGCATTGGGCCCACGAGAGAATTGCGCCCCGCAGCGCGCCAGGCTGCCGCCGACGGCGTGGAGATCGCCATCGAAGAGACCGGCGTAGATGTCCAGCATGATCGCCGCGCGCAGACCTTGGATCTCACCGACTTCGCTTACACGTGTCGGTTGATTGTCAGCCTCTGGGCGCGGCCAGTGCGGCCGGGGTCACGGCTTCCGTGGGCAGGCGCTGCCTGCGCCGGCGCGACATACCGACACCGACCAGCACGATGACCATCCCCGCGACCATCCGGAGGCCGACGTCCTCACCGAGCACGACGCCTCCCAGCGCGACTGCAACCACAGGCAGCAGGTAACTGACCGTCGCTGCGTTGGTCGCGCCTTCGTCCGCGATGATGCGGTAGGTGAGGTGGAAGGTGATCCCCGTGGCGAAGATCCCAAGCACGACAACAGCGATCAAGGCTGTCGCATCCAGGTGAACGGGCGCCAAGCCGCCGGCCGGCAGCCACAGCGCCGTGAGCCCAGTCGCCGCGCAGAGTTGCGCCGCCGATAAGGAGATCGTCGGGATACCGCGACCCACAAGATTGTGGCCCATATAGGAGAAGGCGACGGCATAACTCGCAGCGGCCGCAACGATCGCCAGCGCGCCCCAACCGACTCCGCCAGTCTGCTGCCAGGGCGCGAAGATCACTACCGTCCCGCTGAATCCGAGGACGAGGCCGCATAGCCGGCTCGGGCGGATTCCGCGTTCGGTGCCGATCAGGATGCCGACCAACAAGGACCACAGCGGGGTTGTCGCGCTCAGCACGCCAGCGACCCCTGAGCTCACGGTCTGCTGGCCAATGCTGAACATGGCGAATGGCAGCGCGTTGCAGAAGAAGGCTGCCACGAGAATGTGGCCCCAGGTGGCCAAGCTCCGGGGCAACCGTTCACCGGTCATGAAGCACAGGACGAGCAGCGAGGCCGATCCGAGCACGCATCGACTGAAGGTCACCTGCACCGGAGACAGCGCCGTGAGAGCCAGCTCGATCCATAGGTAAGTCGACCCCCACAGCAGAGCCAGTACCCCCACCCGCACCCAAGCCCGTGCCTGGGCCGATCCACCACTCACTCAGATACTCCTTCAACGGGTCGTTCTCAGCAACGGTGCCCGATGGAACTCGGAAGAACAAGCGAAAAGACATGTATGTGGATTAAGCTCTTCTACATGCTCGATGTGCGACGTATGCAGATTCTTCGGGCCGTGGTGACCAGTGGGTCCGTGACCGCGGCGGCAGCGCACCTTGGCTACACCCCTTCGGCCGTCAGTCAGCAAGTCGCGGCGCTGGAAAGAGAAACCGGAATCGCGTTGCTTGAGCGTGTCGGGCGGGGCGTGCAGCCGACGGCCGCCGGCCGGCTGCTGACCGGTCATGCTGCGGTCATCAGCCAGAACGTTGCCGAGGCCGAAAGCGCTTTGGCCGACCTGCGGGCGGGCCGCACAGGGAGGATCGCGATCTGCTATTTCGGCTCGGTTGGTCCGACTCTGCTCGCGCCCGCCCTGGCGCGGTTCCGTCGTGAGTACGAGAACCTCACCATCGATCTCACGCTGACCGAGCTCGAAGATCCGTTGCGCGGTATCACCCAGGGCGACACGGACTTGACCATTACGGTCGGCGCGAGCGCCGAAGGTCGACCCGGCATTCGCGTGGTTCATCTGATCGACGATCCCTACCGCGCCGTGCTGCCCAGAGGACACCCGCGTGCGGGGCAGCGGGTGTTGAACCTCGCCGATCTCGCGGGCGAGCCGTGGGTCGGCTGCGAGCCGCCCGGCCCGTGCCTCGAGCCGGTTGTCGATGCCTGCGCGGCCGCCGGCTTCAGCCCCGACTTCGTCGCGAACAGCGAGGACTACGCCACGGCGCAGGGTTTTGTTGCCGCGGGACTCGGCGTCAGCCTTATCCCGCAGTTGGGATTGAGCACCAGTCATCCCGACGTTGTCATCCGCCGGGTCCGCCGCCCGGAGCCGGTGCGGGCGATCTACGCCGCAGTCCGGGAAGTCGCCCTGGCGCAGCCCGCAATACGAACCCTGCTTGACGCACTCAAGTCCGCCGCCGAGGAGTGGCACATGCAGTTGGCGACGCGTTGCTTGGAGTAGGGCAGGAATCGCGTATCGAAGATGTGCCGATCGGCGAGGAAATCCGAGGCCCACATGAACGCCTCTCGAACCGGACCAACCCATTCCAGGTAGTCGTCGAGCGTCACCTTCAGCACGTCTTCGCGCTTCGGGGAGACGGCGGGCGGCCGGGGCCCAGTGTTGGCAAGGTTGCGCTTGCGCGTAGCCAGCAGCGTCACCGCTGGAGGAAGTCGGTGTTCTCCGGACCCGCAAGCGCCGGGTAGGCAGCGAACTTGCCCTGGGTCTGCGATGAGGATGTCTGAGTTAACCGAGAGATGTTCTGTTAGGACCACCACAGTGGCAAAAGTCAGACCACGGACACATGAGGTGACCCGGTGCCGGAAGGTGCCGGGTTTTCTTTCGTGCGGCATCGAGGAATGGCGCAACGAGGAGGCCGACGCAATAGCTTTGAGCGGCAAGCAGGGCTGCGCGATGGCTGCTACGTACGTCGGCGAGGCTGCCGGTGACTGCTCAGTACCTGGTTACAGATAGGCCTACGGGGTTGCCAACAACAGCTCGATGCCGGTTCGAGGCTCGGACGGAAACGAAATGCTTGACCGGCGAAGGGATCGGAGGACTCGTCGTGATACCAGGTTGGTACCGAACTGTGCGGCGGGCCGGCGTAGCCGCGATTGCACTAGGCTGCCTCGGCTTCGTCTTATCCTTTCCTTTCATCAGCGGTGAGCCCGAATCGGTTACTGAAGCCGATGACGTCAATCCCGCGTGGTTCACAATTCTTGGCGGTGTATGCATAGGCCTGCTAGTTTTCGGTCTCATACTGTTACTACTGCCAATCGCACATCGAGCGCTGCGCCGGAAGTTGGCTTACCCAGGCCGAAAGGTCCATGACATCCTGCCGGCCCATCTTTTTACTGCTGCCGATTGCACATCGGGCGCTGCGCCGTAAGTGAGACTCGGCTCCTTGTAACGACGAACAGCGGTCCGGCGAACGTTAGACGAGGCTGCCGTCCCCGGCGTGGGGCCAGCTGGATCAGCTCACAGTTCTGACTCGTTTCACGCTGCTTGATCGAGTTTGGGCGCCTAAGTACTAGTCCTGGTACTAGCGGTGACCGCGTCACTGCTCCTTCCGTTCTCATGGGGTCCTTGTGAGGCGCTCGAAGCCAGCCTGCCGCCTGACCGCCACCCCGTGAGACGTTTGCACCCGGTTTGGTGCTAGTCCCATCGTCGTATTGAGCAGCGCCCGTTCGATAGGGGAGAACGGTAAGCATGAATCGGTTTCCCCGAACGCTGCTGACCGGCGTGGTCATCACCGCGATCACCGCTTGTGTCATCGCCATCTCGCTGTCAGTCGTGAACTTGGGCCGATCGGAACAGACGGCTTCGGCGCCCGGTGCGGTCACCGGCGCGATGACGAGTGCGGTGGCGAGCAACCGCGACGAGAGCGCCGCAGTCAGAGCGCGGCTCGCGGCCCAGCAGAAGAAGGCCGCCGAGCTGCGCTCGAAGATCGCCCAGGCCCGGGCCGCGCTCGCCGCCAAGCGGGCGCAGGCCGCGGCTGCCGCTGGTGCGGTCCGCCGGGCAGCGCCGCCGCCGGCTGCCGTCGTCGGCCAGGCCGGGGCGCCGCCGGCTGCCGTCGCCCAAGGCCCGGTCCAGGCACCGGCGCAGCGGACCAGCGGCGACCACCATGCCGATGACGGTCACCACTCCGGTTCCGACCACGATCGGGACGAGGACTCCAGCGGGCACGGCGGCCGTGACGACGACGATCGGGACGACGACTCCAGCGGGCACGGCGGCCGTGACGACGACGACTGGGACGACGACTCCAGCGGGCACGACGGCCGTGACGACGACGACCGTGACGACGACTCCAGCGGGCACGGCGGTGACGACGATGACTGAGCGCAACCACTCCCGGCCGAGCACGGTCGCGGCGATCGTGGCGCCGGGCGCGGCCGCACTGCTGTCCGCAGCGACCGCGTTCGCGCTGCACCACAGCCCCGCCCCCGCGCCCAAGGCGTCGCCGGTGAAGGCAGCGGCGCCCAAGGCGTCGCCGGTGAAGGCAGCGGCGCCGAAGACCCGGGCGAAGGACGTGGCCGTCGCTCGCTTGCGCAGCCAGAGCAAGACCGTCGACGCCGAACTCCAGCGTTTGCGTGCGGAGTTGGCGCAGGTGAGCTCCGAACTCGCGAAGGCAGAGTCAGCGCCCGTCCAGCTTCCGCGCGTGGACACCGCCGGACCGCCGACGGATTCCGCACCCGCCGCGATCGGGCCCGCGCCCGCTGCGCCCGCACCGGCTGCGCCCGCGCCGGCCGCACCGGCTGCGCTCCCGCCCCCGCCGCCCCCCGCACCCGCTCCACCACCCCCGCCGCCGGTGGACGCCTCGACGGGGGCGTCATGACCGCGCTGCTGACCCGGCCGCTGATCCGGGAGTTCGCCACGATGGGGACGACCGCCCGCGTGCGCGTCGAGCGCCCCGGACCCGACGCCGAGCGTGGCGTCGACGCGGTCGAGGAGCTGTTCCGTGCGGTCGACGCGCAGTGCACCCGGTTCGACCCGGCGAGCCCGCTCATGCAAGCCAACGCCGCCGGCGGCTGGCACCAGGTGCCGCAGTGGTGTTACGCCGCGCTCGAGGAGGCGGCGGCCGCTCACCTGCG
Source organism: Jatrophihabitans sp. (assembly GCA_036389035.1). Taxonomy (NCBI): domain Bacteria; kingdom Bacillati; phylum Actinomycetota; class Actinomycetes; order Jatrophihabitantales; family Jatrophihabitantaceae; genus Jatrophihabitans; species Jatrophihabitans sp. The sequence continues at coordinate 13,116 of DASVQQ010000036.1, read as the reverse complement.
CACCGGCCGGCTGTTCGACCCGCGGGTCCTGACCGAGCTCGTCCAACTCGGCTACGACACCAGCCTGCCGTTAACTGCCGGTCCCGTCTCGCTCCCGTCGCGGCAATTCCGGCCGGTGCGCACCATCCGGGTGCTGCCGTGGCGACCGCGCTTCGACGCTGCCGCCCGCGCCGTCGCGGTGGGCCCGGCCGCTGTCGACCTCGGCGGCATCGCGAAGGGGCTCGCGGTTCGCTGGGCCGCGGACCTGCTGCGCGACAGCGCCGGCACGTTCTTCGTGGACGCCGGTGGCGACGGATACTTCGCCGGAGCCGGCCCGGCCGGTCGCGGTTGGTCGGTCGGGGTCGAGGACCCGCTCGGCGGCACGGACCCGGTCGCGGTCCTGGCAGTGCGGAACCAGGCGTGCGCGACGTCCTCGACGCGGCTGCGGCAGTGGCGGGTCGGCGACCGGGCGGCTCATCACCTGATCGATCCCCGGACCGGCGGCCCAAGCGCCGGCGGGCTGGCATCGGTGACCGTGGTCGGGTCCGACCCCGCCGCGGCCGAGGTCTGGAGCAAGACCCTGTTCCTGCACGGAGCCGACCGGATCGAGACCGTTGCCGTGGCTGAGGGAATCACCGCGCTGTGGGTGCGCGATGACGGCGGAATCGGCGCGACCGGTGACATGGGGCCGATGCTCGTCTGGAGCCGGTCGTGAACCGGGTCGTGTCCACGGTCGCGACGATCGCGGGTGGCGCGGTCGTCGGCATGTTCGCCGGGCAGATCGCCACCGCGGTGAGCGGCAACCGGATGGCCCCGTGGATCGTCGGTCGGGCGACCGGTCTGGCCGCGTACCTGCTGATGGTGCTGCTCGTCCTCGTCGGGCTGCTGCTCTCGCACCCGTGGCGCGCGGAGTTCGGTCGGCCGAACACGCTGACCCGCATCCGGGTGCACGCCGCGTTGGCCGCGTCGGCGTTCGCTCTGACCGGGCTGCACATCGCCGTGCTCGCCACGGACCACCACGCCGGTGTCGGCTGGGCCGGCGCCCTTTTGCCGATGGGCGCGCAGTATCGCCCCGTTCCGGTCACGCTGGGACTCGTCGGCATGTGGCTCGGTCTCGCGGCCGGAGTCACAGCCGCGCTCGCGCCGCGCATCGGCTCGCGAGTGTGGTGGCCGGTGCACAAGGTGGCGATCCTCAGCATCGTCCTGGTCTGGGCACACGCCGTGCTGGCCGGCACCGATTCGGCGGCACTGATCACCTGGTACCTCGCCACCGCGGGGCTGGTGATCGCGGTTGCCGCCAGTCGCTACCTCGCGGTGTCGCCGCAGCGTCGCCGTCCGGTCGTTAGGCAGGGATCCTGATGTTCTCGCCCGAGACCCGCCTCGCGACCGGGGCCGGCCTGCTCCAGGGTCCGGTCTGGTTCGATTCCGTCGATGCCGTGCCGTTCGAGCCGGTGTTCGCCGAATCGCTGCACCAGCACACCGTTCGGCTCGGCCCGCGACCCGCGGGATCGGGTGCCCTGATCGACGTCATCGAGAGCCGGGGCGAGGGTGGCCGCGGCGGCGCCTGGTTCCCGGTCGCGGCCAAGTGGCGATCGATGCTGGCGCAGCCGCCGGGAGGTGTCGTCGTCGGCAACGGAGCCGAGGGTGAGCCGGCCAGCGCGAAGGATGCCGCTGTCCTGCAGAGCCGCCCGCATCTGGTGCTGGACGGCATCGAGATCGCCGCCGAGGCGGTCGGCGCCACCGAGATGATCATCTGGCTGCACGAGGGCGATGACCGCACCGAACTCGCGGTCCGGGAGGCGCTGGCGCAACGTCAGCAGAACGGCCCGCGCGGCGCGATCCGGGTCGAGGTAGGTCCGGCCGGCTACCTGACCGGTGAGTCCAGCGCGGTGATCCGCGGGTTGTCCGGCGGGCCTGCTTTGCCGATGTTCCGCCACGCGCCGGCCACGGTCAGCGGCGTGGGTGGGCGCCCGACCCTGCTGCACAACGTCGAGACGCTCGCCAGGATCGCGCTCGTCGCCCGCTACGGGCTCGTGCCGGACACCCGGTTGCTCACGATCACCGGTGACGGCGGCCGGACCGCGATCGAGATCGACCCGGCCGCGACGATCACCGACGCCGTCGTCGCGGGCGGGGTCGAGGAGAAGACTCTGCAGGCAGTGCTGCTCGGCGGGTACGGCGGGCAGTGGCTGCCGTGGTCGGACGCCGCGGGCCTGCCCCTGTCCGCGCTCGGGAAGAGCCTCGGCGCCGGCATTCTCATCCCGCTGGCCCGCAATCGGTGCGGCCTGCGCCTCACCGCCGAGCTGGACCATTACCTCGCCGCCGCGAGCGCCCGGCAGTGCGGGCCGTGCATGTTCGGCCTGCCCGCCCTGGCCGACCTGTTCCGGCAGGTGGCCGACGGCGGCGGCGGGCGCCGTCACCTGCGCCGCGTGCGCGAACTGCTCGACGAGGTCACCGGACGTGGCGCCTGCCACCTGCCGGAGGCGGCCGTGAACATCACCACGACGGCCCTGGCCTGCTTCGCCGCCGACGTCGACAGCCACGTCAACCGGGGCAGGTGCCTGCACGGATGACGGCGCGGATGACGGTCGACCCGACGATCTGTCGTGGTGTGGGGATGTGCGCGTACGCGGCGGCGGGTCTGGTGCGCCTGGACCGGTGGGGCTACCCGATCCTGCCGAGGACGCCGCTCGACGACGGTGAGACGGCCGAGGCGAACCGCGCGGCGAAGGCATGCCCGCACCGCGCGTTGTTCGTGCGAGAGGTGGTGTCAATTGACCTGGACCGCTCCGGGCAACGAGGATGACGGATGCTCCGACACCTTTCCGGCGGTTACCAGCTCGACGACGACCCTGACCGGCTTGACCGGAATGCCGTCGTCGCCTTTCTGACCACCGAGGCGTACTGGCACCGGTGGCGGGTCGCTGAGGACATCGTCGCGCAGATCGACTCGGCGTGGCGCTGCCTCGGGCTGTACGCGCCCGACGGCGTCCAGGTCGGCTTCGCGCGGGTGGTGTCCGACGGGGTGGCGTTGGGGTATCTGGCCGATGTCTATGTGCTCGCGGCGCATCGGGGCAGGGGGCTGGGGCTGGCGGTCATCGGCGAGGCGGTGGACAGCCAGCCGAGCTGGCGGTGGATGTTGCACACCGCGGATGGCCATGCGCTGTACGCCAAACTGGGCTTTCAGCCGGCCCCGGACACCTACCTGGAACGTCCCCGCCAGTAGCCAGCAGGCATCCGGCACCTACAGTAATGTATCCGATCGGATACATTTGATTAATGGAGGTCGGCATGAAGGGCGCGGAGCTACTGACGCGGGCCCGGCGCACGGCTGGGCTGAGCCAGGACGAGTTGGCGCGTCGCGCGCGTACCTCACGTACTGCGATCTCGGCTTACGAGCACGGTCACAAGTCGCCGTCGTTGGAGACGGTCGAGCGTTTGCTCGACAGTTCCGGGTATGACCTGGAGGCGCGGCCGCGCATCCGCTTCGTCGAGGCCGCCGGCTCACGCGGGCGCGCCGCTCTGGTGCCGAACCGGCTGCCAAGGCTGGAGCTCGAGTGCGCGCTGGCGGCTGTGGAGCTGCCGTTGGCGCTGAATTGGTCCCAGCCTGGCCGGGTGTTTCGGTTGGCTGATCGCGATGACCGCGCTCGGGTGTACGAGATCGTTCTGCGCGAGGGTGTCCCAGACGATGTGCTGCGCTATGTCGACGGCGCGCTGCTGGTGGATTTGTGGCACGAACTCGTGCTGCCCCGCCATGTCCGCACTGCATGGTCGGCGTTGATCGCGGAGTACGTCGATGCGTCGGCCATCGCGTGATGGCTGGTGGCGACACGTTCCTGACACGCTTCCAGTTGGAGGTGGCGCGGCTGTTCTTCGGGCTGCCGGCCAGCAAAGGCTTCCTACTCGCTGGAGGCGCGGCTTTAGTAGCACAGCAGCTCACCGCGCGTCCAACGCGCGATCTTGACTTCTTCACTCGACCCGGCGGTGGAAACGTGCGTCAGGCTCGCGGCTGGTCCATCGAAGACGTCCAGGACAGCGATAGCTTCTGCCGGCTGCTTGTTCACGGCCATGAAGACGTGCTTGTCGATCTCGCCATGGACTCCGCACCTACCCGACCAGCGACGGCAAGCATTGCCGGGCCGACCTTCGCGCCAGCGGAACTTGGTCAGACGCGGACAACCGGTGGACCGCCGACGGCTTCGATCGGTTCGAAGTCGTCGTCCTGCGTCACAACGGTTAGGTTGTTGGCTGCCGCGATGGCCGCGATCCATAGGTCGTTGACCTTTGCGCGGTGGCCTTCCTCGGCCAGTCTCACCCTGAGCGTGGCCCATTGCGCTGCGGCCGCTGCGTCTACTGGCAGGGGTTCGAGTGCGGCCACAGCCTCCAGGGTCGCCAGCCGTACGGCGCGAGTGCGGGTGTCTTTAGCCGCTAGTACTCCGGCGTGCAGTTCACCGATCGTGATGACGCTGATGAACGCCTCGTCCGGCAGCAAAGCAGTATCGAGAAAGCGCCCGGACTCGGTCGCGATGAAGACTGAGGTGTCCAGAAGTCCCCGCGGCAGCGTGGTCACGCAAGGGGGCCTAGGTCGTCCGTCGTGTCGGCGGTGAGCGCAGCCAGATCCTCTCTCAAGCCCGCGTCTGCCTGGTGCCGAGCCAGCACCGTGATCAGCTCGCGTCTAGGCATCGAGGGGCGGCGAGCAGATGTCACCGGTGCGAGTTCAGCAACGGGCGCCCCGTTCACGGTGATCGTCACTCGTTCTCCGTCGGCGACCTTACGCAGGATCTCGGCCGTGTGATTGCGTAAATCTCGGGACGCCACCAGACTCATGTGCGCAATCGTAGCACTTCAGCCACATACTGTTCTGCAGCCTTCTTCTCAACCAGGTGGCACCTGCAGCTGCCAGGCGGTTTGTGTTCGTACCGCTCAGCGCGGTGGGAACCGCAGGATGCGGTCATCGCCCTCCCGGACGTCGCCCCGGCCGTCGGTGTTGGACGTGGTGAGCCACAGCGAGCCGTCCGGCGCGGTCTCCACTGTCCGCAGGCGGCCATAGCGTCCTTGCAGCTCTGGCCTGGACTGCCCGGCAGACTCTCCGGTGAGCGAGACGCTCCACAGCCGCTCCCCGCGAAGGGCGGCGACGTAGGCGGTGTTGCCGGCGATGGCCATACCTGAGGGTGAGGCCTCATCGGTCGACCAGGTGACGAGCGGGTTGGTGAACCTGCCCCCGTCGGTGTCGCCGGTTCCCTCGACGATCGGCCATCCGTAGTTGCGGCCGGGCTGAATGAAGTTGACCTCGTCCACGTCGTTCTGCCCGAACTCGGTCGCGAAGAGCCGCCGGTCGGAGTCCCAGGCCAGGCCCTGGACGTTGCGGTGCCCGAGGCTGTACACCGGCGAACCCGCGGTCGGGTTGCCCCGGGCCGGCGACCCGTCCGGCATCAGGCGCAGGATCTTTCCGCTGGGGCTCGACGGGTTCTGGGACTGCTCGGTGTCGCCGGCGTCGCCGGTGCCGACGTAGAGCATCCCGTCCGGGCCGAAGGCGATGCGCCCGCCGTTGTGAAAGCCGGCCTTGGCGATGCCGTCGAAGATCACCTCGGGTTCTCCGCCGCCACCGAGCCGGAAGCGGACGACGCGGTTGTCCTGCTCGCCGGTGTAGTAGGCGTAGACCAAGTTGTCCCTTGCGAAATCAGGGGAGACGGCGAGGCCGAGCAACCCGCCCTCGCCGCCGGCCGCCACGCCGGGCACGTCATAGACCTGCCGGGGCGCGCCCCCGCCGGCAGCCAGTCTGAGGATCCGGCCGGTGTTGCGCTCGCTGATCAGCGCGTCACCGCCGGGCAGGAAGGCCAGGCCCCAGGGCACGTCCAGGCCCTGTGCCATCACCCGCGGCGCGCCGAGGTCGGGCATCCGGGAGGGGAACGCGCTGGACGGCGACGTCCTGGACGGGGTCGTTCGGGAGGCCGTGCTGGACGGGGTGGCGCCGGCCGTCGTGCTCGAGGCGGCGGTTCCCGGACTGCTGGCGGTGGCCGACGCGGTGGCGGAAACGGCGGGAGCGGCGTCGGGCTCGGCGCTGCTGTCACAGCCGGCCACCGCGACCGCGGCGATCAGCGCGGCGGACGCCCAGCGCCACCGTGCGCCGGCGGGCCCCGCAGGCCGGCCTGTCACGCCGAGTCCGTTCGTGGTGGGCGGCCGGATCGCCCGCCGGCATCGCACTTGATCATGTGCCCACCCTTTCGACTGATCTCGTTCGCCACGGTCCGGCAGACGTTTGTCCGGCCAGGATTCCAGGCTATTAGGCCGCTGTGACCTCCCGTGCCCTCGGACGTCGGTTGCAGGCAGAACTTAGGAGACTCCTACCGGCAGGCCAGGGCGGTCCTATCAGCCGAACTGCCTTCGCTCACGAAGCGGAACCGACGGGTCTCCGCGGCTGTGCGGCAATGCCGTCGACACAGTGCTCAGGAGCGCTTTCGTTCGGCTTTCGCTCGGCTTGCCGGTCATTTTCTACCTCCCTTGCTGAAGTGGTGGCAGTCCCGACCAAGGGACGTCGAAGACGGAGGAGATCCAGTGACCACCACCTTGAACCACCGAACAACCAAACCTCGGCGGGCCCCGAGACGCGCTGTCCTCGCCGTGATGCTGGGCGGCCTGGCGCTCATCACCGGCACCGGGGCAGCGTCGGCGGCCGGCTCGCCGAACGGTGTGATCGAGACCGGCTACGCGACCGTGATCGAGGATTCGCCGGCGGCCGCTGCTGGCATCGACTGCCCCGCCCCAGCCAGCGAATCAACCGTGCCGGCCAGCGAATCCACCGCGCCCACAGGCGAATCAACCGTGCCCACAAGCGAATCCACCGGAGACCTCTGATGAGCGAACACACCACCCGCCCCGCGGCGACCCTGGCCCTGGAGCGCACTCTCTTCGAGATCAAAAGGGTCGTCGTCGGCCAGGACCCCATGGTCGAGCGGATGCTGATCGGCCTGCTCGCCCGCGGGCACGTCCTGCTCGAGGGGGTGCCCGGGGTGGCCAAGACGCTCGCGGTCCGCACCTTGGCCGACGTTTTCGGCGGCACCTTCTCGCGGTTGCAGTTCACCCCGGACCTGATGCCCGCCGACATCGTCGGCACCCAGGTGTGGCGGCCCTCGACCGAGCGCTTCGACACCGAGCTCGGCCCGATCTTCGCCAACCTGGTGCTGGCGGATGAGATCAACCGGGCGCCGGCCAAGGTGCAGTCGGCCCTGCTCGAAGCCATGGCCGAGCGCCAGGTGAGCATCGGCGGCGACACCTACCAGCTGCCTCCGCCGTTCCTGGTCCTCGCCACCCAGAACCCCATCGAGACCGAGGGGGTGTACGTCCTTCCGGAGGCCCAGCGGGACCGGTTCCTGCTGAAGGTCGACGTCGGTCATGCCGACGAGCTCGACGAGCTGACCATCGTCCAACGGATGAGCGTCGCGCCGCCGAAGGCGAAGCAGATCCTCACGGTGGCCGACCTCGTCGCGCTGCAGGAGCAGACCGACGCGGTGTTCGTCCACCACGCCGTCGCCCACTACGCCGTGCAGCTGGTCATGGCCACCCGCGACCCGCAGCGGTTCGGCCTGGCACTGGGCGGGGTGCTCGAGTACGGCGCGAGTGCCCGAGGAACCCTGGGCCTGATCGCCGCGGCGCGAGCGCTCGCGATCCTGCGCGGTCGTGACTACGTGCTGCCCAATGACGTCGTTGACATCGCCGGTGACGTCCTGGCCCACCGGCTCGTGCTGTCCTTCGACGCGGTCGCCGAAGGGGTCGACCCGCGTGCGGTCGTCCAGTCGATCGTGGATGTCATCCCGCGGCCCCGGGTCGCCCCGGATGACCAGAGCCTGGCCTCGGTCGCGTGAGCACCGCGCCGCCGGCCGACCGCTCAGGCGCCCTTCCGCGCTTTCGCGGTCTCGACCTCACCGTTCGCCGCCGCCTGGACGGGCTGCTGCACGGCGACCACGCCGGCCTGCGGCTAGGCCCGGGCGGCGAGGCCGAGGAGTTGACCCGTTACCTGCCCGGGCACGACGTGCGGCGCATCGACTGGAACGTCACTGCGCGAGCCCGCGAGCCGCACGTCTGGCTGACCAGGGCCGAGCACGAGCTCAGCACCTGGCTGCTGCTCGACCAGTCACCCAGCATGGCCTTCGGGACGACGACCGCCGAGAAGGCTGAGCTGGCCACCACGATCGCGGGGGCTGTCGGCCTGCTGACCGACGCCCCCGGCAACCGGCTCGGAGTCCTGGCCCTCACCACTGACGGCCTGGTCTGGCACCGGCCGCTCGCTGGGCGCGTCGCCGCGCAGCGCTTGCTGCGGGCGGCTCCGGCCACCCGGGACGGCGAGGTTCCGCTGGGCCTGGCCGAGGCGCTGACGGTGCTCGCGCGCCGGCACCGGCGACCGGGGCTTCGCGTCGTGGTGTCGGACCTGCTCGACCCCACCGGCACGCTGGCGCGGCCCTTCGACTGGGAGGACCCGCTCCGCCGCCTGGCGGCCCGTCACGACGTCGTCGTCGTCGAGGTGCTCGACCCGCGCGAGCTGGAACTTCCCCCGGTCGGGCAGCTCGTCCTCGTCGACCCGGAGTCCGGGCGGCAGCGCGAGGTGAGCACGGGCGACCGCCGGGTCCGTTCGGCCTACGCCGTCGCCGCGGCCGCGCACCGGCAGCAGACCGCCGCGGCGGTGGCCGCGGCGCGCGCGGGCCACCTGCTGCTGCGCACCGATGGCGACTGGGTGCGCGAGCTGTCCCGATTCATCCGCTCCCGTCGCCGGATTCCGGCACGCCACCCCGCGAGGAGAAGCTCATGACCTTTCTGACACCGCTCTGGCTGTTGGCACTGCTGCCGGTCGCCGGCCTCGCGCTGGCCTACGTCCTGGTCCAGAGGCGCCGGCAGCGCTACGCCGTTCGGTTCGCCAGCCTGCCGATGCTCGAACGCGTGGTGCCCCGGCGTCCAGGGTGGCGCCGGCACGTCCCGGCGGCCTTGGTGCTGCTGGCCCTGGCCTCGATGGGGCTGGCAGCGGCGCGACCCGAACTCTCCCTCCGGGTGCCTTATGACCGGGCCACGGTGCTGGTCGCCATCGACGTCTCCGGATCCATGGCGGCCACGGACGTGGCGCCGAACCGGCTGGAGGCCGCCAAGACCGCGGCCGGCGCGTTCGTCGAGGAACTGCCCGACAGCATGAACGTCGGCATCGTCACCTTCGCCGGGACGGCCGCGACGGTGGCGCCGCCCAGCACCGACCACGACGAGGTCCGGGACCGGATCGACGCGCTCACTCTCGGCGGCGGGGGAACGGCCATCGGCGAGGCCGTCTTCAGTTCCCTCAGCGAGATGCGACGCTTCGCCACCGAGGCCGCTGATGAGCCGGCCCCGACCCGCCTGGTGCTGCTCTCCGACGGGGCCAACAGCTCGGGCCGTTCACCGGAGCAGGCCGCCGCCGCCGCTCTGGCCGCCGAGCTGCCGGTGTCCACCATCGCCTACGGAACCCCCGACGGAACGATCGAGAACGGCGGACGCCAGCTGCGCGTTCCGGTCGACCACGAGGCCCTGCGCGACCTTGCCGAGGGCACCGGCGGCACCGCCTACACCGCCGAGAGCAGCGCGGAGCTGCGCGGCGTCTACTCCGACATCAACTCCTCGATCGGCTGGCGCACCGAGGAGCGCGAGGTGACCGCCTACCTCGCCGCCCTTGGCCTGCTGCTCGCCCTGGGCGCCGGCGCCCTGTCACTGCGCTGGTTCTCCCGCCTCATCTGACCACCCGCCACTTTGGAGAGGACCTCTCATGCCGACTTCCGACAGCCCCCGCGGGCTCGGCACCCCCGCCGGACCTGAGCTCACCTGGGAGACCGGGCCGCCGCCCGCCCGGTCCGATCCGTTGCCGCAACCGGTCTCTCGCCTGACCGGCGCGGGACCGGCCGCCACCTTTCCTGGCCCGCCCGCACCAGCCGCACCAGCCGCGCCCTTCGCGCCCAGCCCACCTTTCGCGCCCGGTCCACCCTTCGCGCCCGGTCCACCCGCCGCGCCCGGTGATCGAGCACGACCGCGACTGGCCGCCGTGCTGGCCGCGGCAGTGCTGGCGGGCGGGGTCTCGGGGGCGGGTGTGGTCCTCAGCGCGGACCGGATGACCGACCGTGCGGGCGCTGTGATCGTGCAGCAGCGTGGCGCTCCCGCGGGCGGCAACCCGGCCACCGCCGGCGCCGAGACCGCAGCCGCGCGGATCCTGCCCAGCGTGGTCCAGGTGCGCGCGGGCCGTGGCAGCGGCTCGGGCGTCGTCTTCGACGGCGCGGGCCACGTCCTGACCAACCACCACGTGGTGGCCGGGGCACGCGCCGTCTCCCTGGTGCTCGCCTCCGGCCGCAGCGTGCCCGCCACGGTGGTGGGCAGCGATCAGGAGAACGACATCGCGGTGCTGCGCGCTGACTCCGGCGACGATCTGGCGCCTGCCCGGCTCGGCGTTAGCGCCGACCTGCGGATCGGCCAGCCCGTCATCGCCGTGGGCTCACCGCTCGGACTCAACGGAACCGTCACCTCCGGAGTGGTCAGCGCCCTGGACCGCCGTTCGACCGCGGCGGCGATGATCCAGACCGATGCCTCTATCAACCCCGGCAACTCCGGCGGACCGCTGGTCGACCTGGCGGGTCGCGTCATCGGCATCAACACCTCCATCGCGACCCTGGGCGGAGCCCGGTCCGGCAACATCGGCATCGGCTTCGCCGTGCCGATCGATCGCGCCGTCGAGGTCGCCCGGCAGATCCTGGCGGGCGGATGAGCCACCCGGCAGATCCGGGCCGGTGGAGAAGCCACCCGGCAGATCCGGGCGCGCCGGAAGGGTCCGCCGATCGAGAGGGGTTCTGCCAGTACCTGGATAAGCACACCCTGCCACCGCCGGCCGAACCGGGGTTCGCTGGAACTTCGGGACCTGCCCGTGCGTAAGGCGGTGTACCACGCTCGGGTCGCGGACGGCGGCCGGCAGCGGCAGGGAAAGGAGTCGGCCCTGAGATGCGGTTGCTGATCGTGGAGGACGAGGAGGGCCTGGCCAGCGCCCTCAAGGTCGGGCTGGCCCGAGAGGGCTACGCCGTCGATCTGGCCGCCAGCGCCGCCGAGGCGCGCGACAAGCTGGGCCTGGCCGAGTACGACGCCGCGCTGCTGGACATCAACCTTCCGGACGGAGACGGCTTCGACCTTGCCCGCGGCATCCGCGGCGGACGGGTGGCGTGCCTGTCCGGCAAGGACCTGCGGATAGTCATGCTCACGGCTCGCAGCTCGCTGACCGACCGGGTGCTGGGCCTGGACGTCGGCGCCGATGACTACCTGGTCAAGCCGTTCGCGCTGGCCGAGCTGGCGGCCCGGTTACGAGCCGTGCTGCGGCGGGAGTCCAGCGGGGCCACCTCGGTGCTCACGGTGGGGCCGGTTCGACTGGACTCCTCCCGGCACCTGGCGCACCGGGGAGACCGCGAGCTCAAGCTGACCCTCAAGGAGTTCGCGGTGCTGCGGTACCTGCTGAGCCGTCCGGGCCACCTGGTCTCCTCCGAGGAACTGCTCGAACACGTCTGGGACGAGAACGCCGACCCGTTCACCCAGACCGTCCGGGTGACGGTGGGGACGTTGCGCCGCAAGCTCAGCGTGGCAGGCGAGACGCAACTGCTCGAGACGCTGATCGGCCGCGGCTACCGGCTGCGCGCCGAGGAGCCCGCCGGGGCCGTGTCGTGATCGCCAGGCTGCCGCCGTGGTTGCGGACCATCCGGATGCGGCTGGCGCTGACCTACTCCGCGCTCCTGTTCGGCATCACCGCGACGATCCTGGCGGCGGTGTATCTCGCCCTGTCGCGGACGATCGACGCCGCACCCCTGGACGCGGTGACGGTGAAGAAGTTCACCCGGACCTCCGGTGGCACGGTCGTCTACCGACCGGGGGAGCAGTTCCAGGCCGCGGACCTGGCCAGTGTTCAGCGGGCGGTCAACTTCACCGCGCTGAACACGTTGCGCAACTACTCGATCGCCGCGCTCGCGATCATGTTCGTGCTCAGCCTGGCCATCGGTTGGTGGGTGGCCGGACGCGCCCTGCGGCCGGTCGAGATGATCACCACCACGACCAGGGACATCACCGCCACCGACCTCTCCCGACGGATCGGGGCAACCGGCCCGCGCGACGAGCTGCACACCCTTGCCAGCACCATCGACAACATGCTCGAGCGGCTCGAGGCCGCCTTCCGGGCCGAGCGCAGGCTCGTCGAGGACGTCTCGCACGAGCTGCGCAATCCCGTCGCGGTGATCCAGGCCAACGTCGAGGCGGTGCTCGGCAATGACGCCTCCACCACGCAGGAGCGCCGGGACGCGGCCGCGGTGGTCACCCGGGCCACCCGCCGGATGAGCCGGCTGCTGGAGGACCTGCTCGCCACCGCCCGGACCCGCTCGGCGGCCTTCGGAGACCGTGAGGTCGATCTGGCCGCGGTGGCCCGGGACGCCGCCGAGCAGTACCGCCTGCTCGCCGGCGAGCGGGGGATCCGGCTGGACCTGCGACTGCCTTCCGGGCCCGTCGTGTATGCCGACACCGAGTCCCTGGACCGCGCGCTGTCGAACCTGCTCTCCAACGCCGTCCGCCTGGCGCCGGTCGGCAGCGTTCTCACGGTCGGGGTGGGAAGCCGCGGCGGCTGGGCGTGGGCGGCGGTCACCGATCAGGGCCCTGGAGTCGCCGACGTCGATCAGGACCGGGTCTTTGACCGCTTTCACCGGGGCAGCAACTCCGAGGCCGTCGCGACCCGCGGGTCCGGACTCGGGCTGGCGATCGCCCGGCAGATCGTCGAGAGCTACGAAGGGCGGCTGGCCCTGTTCAGCCAGCTCGGGGTCGGAAGCAGCTTCGTCATCTGGCTCCCGGACCGGGCGATGGCTCCGGAGCGGGCCGGCCCGCCACCCGAGGAGGACCCGCAGCCGGCGCGCTGGGGGTCCTCCTGGCACGGTCGGGCCTCAGTGGCTGCCGTGAGCGTGGGCGTCATCCCCACCATGGAACTGGTGGACGACGGCGTGGCCCTTGCCCCGGCTGATGAGCCAGCGGTTCACCGGCACGGTGACGACGAAGGCGATGGCCAGGGCCACAGCCAGCGCCCCCCAGAACAGCGGGGAGCTGAGGCCGGCATCCATGGCG